>NZ_JBALEQ010000052.1:0-80580 GCF_036917775.1 Nostoc sp. | reverse complement strand
GGCAACCTGGGAGAGGCGGCAGCCAAGTATATCCCTGACATCCTTAACTTCCTCAAGGATGAAAAGGTTAACTCATCTGTTCGTAGCAGTGCGGCATCGGCATTGGGCAACCTGGGAGAGGCGGCAGCCAAGTATATCCCTGACATCCTTAACTTCCTCAAGGATGAAAAGGTTAACTCATCTGTTCGTAGCAGTGCGGCTGAGGCATTGGGCAACCTGGGACAGCTGGCAGCCAAGTATATCCCTGACATCCTTAACTTCCTCAAGGATAAAAAGGTAGACTCCTTATTGGTTCGTAGCAGTGCGGCTGAGGCATTGGGCAACCTGGGAGACGCCGCAGCCAAGTATATCCCTGACATCCTTAACTTCCTCAAGGATGAAAAGGTAGACTCATTTGTTCTTTACAGTGCGGCTAAGGCATTGGGTAACCTGGGAGACGCCGCAGCCAAGTATATCCCTGACATCCTTAACTTCCTCAAGGATGAAAAGGTTGACTCATATGTTCGTAGCAATGTGGCTAAGGCATTGGGCAACTTGGGACAGGTGGCAGCCAAATATATCCCTGACATCGCCAACATCCTCAAGGATGAAAAGGTTGACTCATATGTTCGTCGCAGTGCGGCTGAGGCATTGGGCAATCTGAGACAGGTGGCAGCCAAGTATATCCCTGACATCCTTAACTTCCTCAAGGATGAAAAGGTTGACTCATATGTTCGTCGCAGTGCGGCTGAGGCATTGGGCAACCTGGGAGAAGCGACAGCCAAGTATATCCCTGACATCTTTAACTTCCTTAAGGATGAAAAGGTCAACTCATCTGTTCGTAGCAGTGCTGCTGAGGCATTGGGCAACCTGGGACAGGCGGCAGCCAAGTATATCCCTGACATCTTTAACATCCTCAAGGATGAAAAGGTTGACTCAGATGTTCGTCGCAGTGCGGCTGAGGCATTGGGCAACCTGGGAGAAGCGACAGCCAAGTATATCCCTGACATCTTTAACTTCCTTAAGGATGAAAAGGTCAACTCATCTGTTCGTAGCAGTGCTGCTGAGGCATTGGGCAACCTGGGACAGGCGGCAGCCAAGTATATCCCTGACATCTTTAACATCCTCAAGGATGAAAAGGTTGACTCAGATGTTCGTCGCAGTGCGGCTGAGGCATTGGGCAACCTGGGAGAAGCGACAGCCAAGTATATCCCTGACATCTTTAACTTCCTTAAGGATGAAAAGGTCAACTCATCTGTTCGTAGCAGTGCTGCTGAGGCATTGGGCAACCTGGGACAGGCGGCAGCCAAGTATATCCCTGACATCTTTAACATCCTCAAGGATGAAAAGGTTGACTCATCTGTTCGTGGCAGTGCGGCTGAGGCATTAGAAAATATAAAACAACTCAAGTTGGAAGAGGTTGTTATAGTTTTGAATTATGTCTATGAACCAAACCAGGGAAGCCTTAGACAAGACGGAGCTTTTGAATATTGGCGGTTTTGGACTTATTTCCTGAGTGGTGGTAATGATGAAGTAAAAACGCTACTCACATGGGTAGGCAAACCTGAGAGAAAAGCAGTTCCTCCTAAACTTACCCACGAACAGGGCAAGAAAACACTAGAGGTTTTTCTCAAAGCCTGGGAACCTAGTCAGGGGTTGACAGAATTAAGAGAAGACTTAGCCAAGCAAATTTCCGAAGTTGCCACTAACAAAAACGTGACTTGGAAATTAGATAATCTTCTCTTACTGCAAAGCCATTACAACAACCTCAAACAAGTCAACTCCACCAATGCGAATGCGGTGCAGTCAGTCATAGATAATCTGGAGGTGTGGCGATGGTTTGTCCGCGCCAGAAATACAATTCTCATCCATGCTGCCTTGTGGCTTGCCCTCATCTTTGCCTACCCCAAATTTCCCCAAGTCCAAGCCATCTTCTTCTGGAACCCGTGGGTACGCCGAATTTTCGGTGTCGGCTATGTCGGCTTTCTCCTCGCCTGGGTTCCGTTCCTGCGCCGCAAACTGTTTGAGCCGTTCCAGCCTTCTCTATTAGCCGATGCAGGCTTAGATAACTTTAATGACCAATCATACTTCCCAGAATCCAGAGTCAAAATTCCCGCCTCCGAAGAAATCCTCCCAGTCACCGCAGCCTTACCCAGTATCAAAGGGCAAATAGTCTTAGAAGGTAATTCTGGTTTAGGCAAGTCGATGTTTTTGCGCCATCTCGTGAAAAACTCCCAGCAAATTCTTGTCTATCTCCCTGCCCAAAAGTGTAATAAAGGTGTAATAGAAGCCATCCAAGACAAGCTACACGGCCAAGCCCAAGATGCCGGCTTCCTAAAAAACCTGATTTACAGTGGCGCGATAGATATCTGCATCGACGGACTCAACGAAGTCACCGCCGAAACCCGCGCCAAAATCTGCCAGTTTGTCGAAAGCTATTTCCGGGGCAACATTATCATGACTACCCAGCCCCTAGAGTGGACACCCCCCTCAACAGCCAAAACCTACTACTTACAGCCCCTTGAACAACAACAAATTCAAGAGTTTTTGATCTCCCGTCAGCCGCGACTTCCCCAAGATGCCAAAATTCAAGGTGCTGATTACGCCCAAGCTTGCACCAATTATTTAACAGAAGTCCTCAATAACCAGCAAGCCAAAGAAGAGTTAGATGCTGTCCGCCGAATTCTTTCCAATCCAATGGATTTAACAGTGGTAGCGCTGATGCTATCACAAGGTAAACAGCCAAACTTATTTCGCCTGCAAGAACAGCAATACAACCTGATGGCGGCAGAATACCAACAAGAATGGAAACAAGAATTTCCGCTCAAAAGATTTTCCGCCGCCGTCTACCAAATGCGACTTGAAGACAAACAAGCCTTACCCGCCGATGAATTTCACCAAGTTGCCATGTCTTTGGAAGACGAGAAATACAAAATGGTAGTCAGCCGTCAGTGGCAAGATGAAAAAGGCGAAGCCAAGAAAGAATGGTACTTCCGCCACGATAAAATCATGGATTTCTTCTTGGTGCAAAACTTCCTCGGCGAAACTGATGCCGCCGAAGGACTATTAGTTGATAGAATGGGCGATCCGCGTTTTCGTGGCGTTTATTTCTTGCTAGCAACCTTACTTCCTTTAGATGCAGCCAAAGAACTGCGGGAAGATTTGATTCAATACGCGGCGGATACTAAAGACAATACAGTGAGTAATACCTTTGTGCAGTTGTTACGGACTAGATAAGTGGGCATGATTATTTTCTTTGTGTTTTAGAGGATGTTTGAAAAGTTCTTAGTGATGTATCAAATCCTTTTAGATCCCCCTAAATCCCCCTTAAAAAGGGGGACTTTGAGAGCTTTTTGCCCCCTTTTTTTAAGGGGGTTGGGGGGATCAAAAGCTTATGGGGCAAGTCTCAAAGACTTGTATGTACACCGTAGCTTTTTAAGGGAGGTTAGGGGGATCAATAAGTGTCTAAAATCACAGCCAAATACTTTTTAAACAACCTCTTAAGCAAAGTTGCATAGCACCACAAAGTTAACTTAGGGGATAATCATAACCCATCACTCATGTTCTATTGCGATCGCTCTTGGGGTATCGCCGACAATTGCCAGTTGCACTGTAAATGTGGAACCTTCATATAATTTACTTTTTACAGAAATAGATCCCCCACAGCGCAGCAGCAATTGCTGTACTATTGTTAACCCCAACCCAGCACCAGCATAATCTTCTGTAGATCCTGTACGCACACGATAAAATCGCTCAAAGATTTTAGCAATCTCGCTTTCGGCAATACCAATACCTGTATCGCGGAATTCTAATTGGACATAATCGCCTTGAAGACGGGCACGCACCCATACTTCACCCCCATTAGGAGTAAATTTAATGCTATTGTGCAGCAGATTAATTACAATCTGCCTCAGTCCACCACTCACACACCAAATAGATGGGAGTTCAGTGGGTACGGTGTAGGCTAGCATAATCCCTTTTTCTTGGGCTAAAGGTTGGTACGTACTCACTACCCCAGGTACAATCTCTGAGAGCCGCACTGACTCCAAAACCATTCCCTCTAAATTACGTTCTAGTTGCACCAGTTCCAACAAACCTGTAATTAAAGAATTTTGTTGATCGCACTGGGTATTTAACATCTGTAAATAACGTTGTCGCTGCGTAGGTTTGAGATTAGGAGAATTCAATAACGAAAGTGCTGTTTTGATATGCGTCAGGGGTATACGCAGTTCCTGACAGAGATTTTTCAGATATTCATCTTGAAATTGTTCTTTGTTGTGCAGTTCTTGATTTATCTGCTGCAACTTGGTAGTGCGGACTGTGATGATTTGGCGATTAATTTCATCCTGTCGCAGGAGTTGTTTTGTAAACAGTTGACTCATCGTTGCCGCTTCCGGCATCGTTGGACAAATAAAATCAGTAGGTACAATTGGCGATGATTCTGGCGCGTAGACACCTGGCAGATGGTCGTTAGATATCGCTTTTTGGATACCATTTAATACTTGCTGAATTACTCTCCCCTCAACAGTAGTGATAATCAGCAATGGCTGATTTTTATTAGTATTTACCTTCCCCGATGTCTGATTTTTGCGTTTTTTAAGTGGTCGATGAGCCAAAATTAAACTACAAAACTGGGGCGATAACACCATCAAAAAGTTTTCCCGTCGCAGTTGGCTATCTGGTGGCAGGTGAACGGTGACATGATGAGTAGATGAGAAAGATGAGGAAGTATTTTCTTCCCCTGCTTCATCATCTTCCCCCGCTCCCCCTTTTTCATTCTCGTCAAGCTGGCAAGTATAGATAATACTAGACGCACCCACTGAGGACTGGTAACGCGCTAATTCCGATTGCCAAATTTTTTCTGGTGGTAGCTTCACCCATAAAGTGGCTGCAATTTGCTGCTCAATTAGTAAGTCAATTTGCGCTCTCACCAGTGATAGCAGAGTCGCAGGACTGAGAGACAATGGTTTTGGAGGCACTTGCACTCCCATAACCAGTTGATATACAGACAGATCCTTAGTCAGAGAAACATTCATGAGTCAAGCACAATAAGGATGAAGCAAGAAATAATTCTGTCTCGATTTTCACCTTTATGTGTCCATCTTTTACAAAATCCCCACGGAAAGAAACATTAAATATCAAAAACTACAGCCATAAGGGGCAGGGAATGGGGGCAGGGGAGACAAGGGGACAAGGGGACAAGAGGTGAGAACTTGAAACAAGTCTTTCCCCTTGTCCCCAATTCTCCTTGTCCCCAAGTCCTCTTGCCCATGCCCCATGCCCAAATAAATTAAGCTTGGCTATTAAGTCTTTGCTGTAAAGCGTCGCGTGCGTGTTCTCGGTCGTCAAAATGGATTTTTTCAGTACCGAGAATTTGGTAGTCTTCGTGACCTTTACCAGCAAGCAGCACTCCATCACCTGGTTGTGCTTGTAAAATAGCGGTACGAATTGCAGTAGCCCGATCGCAAATTACCATTGGTTTTACTGTTTGGGCAATTCCCGCCAAGACATCTTCTAAAATCCGTTCTGGGTTTTCTGTGCGGGGATTATCTGATGTCACCACTGCCACATCAGCTAATTCAGCAGCAATTCTACCCATAATTGGGCGCTTGGTGCGATCGCGATCGCCGCCACAACCAAACACGCAAATTACCTTCCCAGGTATAAATGGACGTGCAGCTTTCAACAAGTTTTCTAAGCTATCGGGTGTGTGGGCATAATCCACAATCACACTAATATCTTGGTCAGAATTAATCTGCACCCGTTCCATCCGTCCGGGAACTCCAGGAAACTCAGGTATCACAGATGCCACTAACTGCAAATCTAGCCCTAAGTGTAAAACTGCTCCGACGGCTGCGAGAAGATTTTCTAAATTATATTGTCCGACTAGTGGCGATCGAAAAGCTACGTCACCTTTTGGTGTATGTAATGTCCCACTGACACCATTCGGCTCATAACTTAAATCACTCATCCATAAATCAGCGCTGTTGTCGTTGACGCTGTAACTCCAAACCCGTTCGGAATCTAACGAGGCAATTAATCGCTTCCCGTAAGAATCATCAGCATTAATTATTGCCCGTCCTTTAAGATAATCAGGGCTAAACAACAACGCTTTAGCGGCAAAGTAATCTTCCATGTCGCGGTGATAGTCGAGATGGTCTTGAGTAAGATTACTGAACACCGCCACCTCAAATTGACAACCCAACACTCTACCTTGAGCCAAAGCGTGAGAACTTACTTCCATCACCCCGAACTCACTACCAGCATTTACAGCCTCTGCTAGCTGCTGTTGCAGTTCCACTGCAAAGGGCGTAGTGTGGGCAGCAGTTTGCTCAAAACCTGCCCAACGAGTGTAGAGAGTTCCCATCAAAGCTGTGGCGAGATTAGCTTTGATCAGGAGAAATTCAATAATATGGGTAGTTGTAGTTTTGCCATTAGTACCAGTCACGCCTACCAGCTTAAGTTTTTGCCCTGGATAACCATAAAAAGCACTAGCTATCTGGGCACAAGCTTGAGTTATGTTAGTTGCACTGATGACCACAGCCTCATTTGTGGGAGGATTTTTTTGTGCAGCTTCGGGAGAAACGATCGCAGCCACAGCCCCCGATGCGATCGCACTTTGCCAAAATTCCCCACCATCAACACGTGTTCCTGGCATCCCAATAAACAAATCTCCCACACCACAAGCATGGGAATTGGTCTTCAAACCCCTAACTTCCACATCCTCCATCGGATGACTAGGCAATTGTTCAACACTGTCTACCGCCGTTAGTAATTCCCGCAATTTCATGTTGTGAACCTCGTCACATTCTTAATCTTGCGCTTATTCTGCATTATTTTTTTCTAATTGGCTAAATACTTACGCAACATTTGCTCCAACTGTTGCACACTAGCACGAGGAGAAGGACGTGGCAATAATTTCTCACTCCCCTCTGCGTCCTCTGCGCCTTGGCGGTTCGATAAATAAAGTACCGGCACTTCATACTCATACACAGCAAACCAATCTTCACGAGTCGTAATATCCCTAACTTCCAACTCGAAACTGAGATTTTGAATTTGTTCTAGCTTTTCTTGTAAGCCTTCGCATAAATGACAGCCGGGTTTACTGTATAAGATTAATTGCATTTGAGTTGGGGTAAGAAGTTATAAGTTTAGAATAACGAACCGCGAAGGCGCGAAGGGCGCGAAGGAAGAGAGATGAGAAGAGAATGGTTTGATGTGGGTGAGTATGTTGATCTTATGGCGTTGTTGTTGGATCTAGAAATAAGAGATGAGTATCGTGCTGGTGTGGTGGCAAATTTTGAGAGAATTAGTGCGATCGCAAATATTGTAAATTCTTTCCCTTTGCCAGAGGATATTGAAGTTGCACCAGTTTTTGAACCATAAGAGCTATTTTGATGTTTAAGCAATTTTGCTGAGTTTGCAATATAACCAACAATACTAAGATATAGCCGACTATACCTTGGAAAAATCAGATGAATAATTTCAATGCTGTTATTTCATTGAAGTCTGCGAGTATCGGTAGATTGTTGGTGCGGTTACTTTGGGTGCTGCTAGGATTTGGTGTTGCTTCTACGCTATTGTCTTTGTTGCAAGTAATAGCAAAGCCACTTTATGAGCTACTCGCTTCTCTGGATGCACTGCTATCAATAGTGACATTACTTTTTAGTTTAATTTCAATCATTGTTTTTATGATTTGGCTATATCGTCTCCATGCCGATTTAAGGGATATTTTCAAGGAATATCCGATTACGCCAGGAGGTGCGATCGCGCGATTTTTAATTCCTATATATAGCCTGTGGGGAATAGCCAACACGTTATCTACTTTTGCTGATCGATTTAAAGGTGAAGGTGAGGATTTAACACGTTTGAGTGAACAAGTGCGATCGTTAATCGGGCCGCTATATGGTTGTATGATTGGGTCAAATCTTGTGAATCGGCTCGCTTTTACAGAAGCTATTAAAAATCCCGAAGATAAATTTCTACCCTTTTGGTTTTTATTCTCTTGTATTTTAGATTTAGGTCTTACGGCTATTTTGCTACAACTAGCAAAAACTATGCGGACTGCTATTACTCAAAAAGCTAAAAGTGCTATCTCCTAATATTCCAGCATGAATTTTGATTCTGCCGATGCCATAACAATATCAGATGCGGTGCGTGCAGCCAAAGTCAGCGCGGTGGAAGTTACCAAAGCTGCGATCGCACGAATCGCTGCGCGAGATCATCAACTCAACTGTTTTACGGCTGTGACTGCTGAGACAGCTTTAATCGATGCAGTTCGCATTGACGAAGAAATTGCCCAAGGTAATAATCCTGGTTTGCTTGCTGGTGTGCCTTTTGCAGTGAAAAATCTCTTCGATATTGCTGGTTTAACGACTCTGGCAGGGTCAAAAATCAATGCAGAGAACCCAGCCGCTACCCAAGATGCAACAGCAGTAGCGAAGCTGAAAAAAGCGGGTGCTGTGCTGATTGGTGCTTTGAATATGGATGAGTACGCTTATGGATTTGTTACGGAAAACTCCCATTACGGTGCTACTCACAACCCACATGATTTACAGCGAGTTGCTGGTGGTTCATCGGGTGGTTCGGCGGCGGCTGTTGCTGCTGGGTTAGTACCTCTGACGCTGGGTTCTGATACTAATGGTTCAATTCGGGTTCCGGCGGCGTTGTGTGGCGTTTTTGGTTTTAAGCCAACCTATGGAAGGTTATCTCGTGCTGGGGTAGCTTTATTTTCTAGCAGTTTTGACCACATTGGCCCTTTTGCGCGTTCGGTGCAAGATATTGCTACGGTGTTTGATGTGCTTCAAGGAGAAGACGATCGCGATCCAATTTGCACAAAGCGTCCGCCTGAATTGGTTTTACCACAACTTAATCAAGATATTTCTGATATCAGAATTGCCATTGCTGCTGATTATTTTACCAAAGGTGCAGAACCAGAAGCTTTAGTAGCAGTGCAAAAGGTAGCTGATGCTTTGAATGTCACTGAATATGTAACCATACCAGAAGCACACCGCGCCCGTGCAGCAGCTTTTGTGATTACAGCTAGCGAGGGCGCAAATCTGCATTTGGAAAAATTGCGATGTCGTCCTCAAGATTTTGATCCAGCAACACGCGATCGCTTTTTGGCTGGGGCGTTAATTCCCAGTAGCTGGTATCTGCAAGCACAACGGTTTAGAAAATGGTACCGCGATCGCGTTCGAGAATTATTTCAAAATGTCGATGTGATTCTCGCCCCAACGACATCAATTTCTGCACCCCTAATCGGTCAAGAAAGTATGATTTTGGATGGGGAAGAAATTCTTGTCCGTCCTCATTTAGGATTATTTACTCAACCATTATCTTTTATCGGCTTACCCGTTTTATCAGTACCAATTCAGCATCCAAATGCCTTACCTTTAGGCGTGCAATTGATAGCAGCACCATATAATGAAGCTTTAATTTTACGGGTTGCGGCTGCGTTAGAGCTAAAGGGTGTAGTTTCAACAATAGTATAGTTATAGCGTTTGCAATATTTATTAATAGATATAATCAAGTGATCTCTCACAAAGTCAGGAGATAAATATGTACTTAACCAACTGAAAATCCTGTATATTGCCTCACCAATGGTTCATGAAATGCCAAAACAATATCTTCTTTGGGGACTCCTAAATTAACTAACTCATTAGCAATGCCAATCTCGGTACCATCATGCTGTATCCAAATTTTGTTGTCCTTAATGTCGAGATGTAATACGCACCCATACATCGGCGTGCGATTTTTCCAACCTGTATAAACAACCTGATAATGATCCCGTTCCGTGTCAAAGATTAGTTCTGTTTCCACTTCATCATCCGATGGACTTCCTTTAGCGTATTCAGTTAATAAGTCTTGGATATATGTGCGATATTGTTCTATCTTTTCCATTCTAAAATCACCTCATTGTTAGAGTCATAAACTAGCAAGCTGAGTTGAAAACGCTCAATAACAGTTTCCACAAATGGCAGGTTAAAAAATGTTTTATAAGCACCCTGTGGAACTGCTAAATATAAAACACGTTCAGGCTGCTGTTCTTCCAAAGCTATACGATAGTTAAGAAATTGACCCAATGCCGTATGAAATTCAGAAATATTTGACGGACTAATAAAGCTCTTAATCTCAACCGCGATCTTTTCTTCTCCTTTCTCAGCAGCTATGATTCTTTTGGCTCCTAAATCGATTTGCATATCAACCCTACCGACTCGAATTCTTAATGGGTCATCTGTAATTACCCAACCCTCTTTTTCTAAGCCATTTCTAACCGCATCATGAAAAATATCTTTAGCCGACATCAACTTAAAATTTAGTCTTTTTTATCGATTATTATAGCAATATTTTCTCTACCATGACTTTAGTTTGACAGCACAAACCTATTGTGCGAACGCACGAGCATCTGTTTACCAAAATCACACCTCACCTATTGATTGTAAATATTTGCGTAAATAATACTATACTTCCTCAAAAGCAGCCGGATAAACAACCTTACCTTTATACTTTTTTTCATAGCTTTGCAGTGTTTTAACCATGAAGACATCCTCTGGTACTAGAAAAGGAGACTCGATTTCATAAATAACAGAAGGCTGAAAGCCAAAACGATTATAGAAATGAGGATGACCAAGTACAACAACTACGGCTTCTTTCTTTGCATCTGCTTTTTCTAATCCTGCTTGTACCAGTGCGCTACCAATACCTTGTTGTTGAAACTGTGGATGAACCGCTAAAGGTGCTAGACCGATTACCTGTAGTATTTCTTCACTCAACAGGTTAATGTAGCTGAATAAAATATGACCAACTACAACATTTTCAACCTCTGCAACCAGAGAAAGTTCTGGAATGTAGCGGTCAGAACGGCGAATTTTCTCCACAAGTTTAGCCTCATTTTCCTGTCCAAAGGCTAATGTATTCACCTCAGCTATTACTGTACAATCTGCCAGAGTTTCACAACGGATATTGATCATTTTAAAACTAATTCCATAAAAACCCAGTTTGCTCGATATTCTGAAGGAATCTCTGTTTTTTCTAAATACGGCTCGATATCCTGAAAGCCATATACACGATAAAGTGTATGTGCTTCCTTTGCAAAAGGGGCGCTGTCTAAACGAATCTTTGAGTAACCAATACTAGAAGCTTCATTGACGATAGTTCTTAATAATGCTCTACCGATTCCTTTTCTGCGAAATTCTGGTCTTACATACATCCTTTTAATTTCGCCAATATCTTCACCAATTTTTCGCAAGCAAGCGCAGCCTGCTACTTTTACCTCGTATTGTGCCAAAAGTAAGCATCCTGAAGGGGGTATAAATTCATGAAGTTGAGTCATATATTGCTCAAAGAATGTATTAGCATCTAAATTAATGCCGAACTGATGGCTGAATATCAACTTAGTCTCATTAAAATATTCCCAAAACAGTTTCTGTGTATGAGATTTATGTTCGTCAGTCTCTACTTGTATAATTTTAAGCAAAGTTTATACCTCCGCTAAGTAATTGCACAAAAATCGGTATAAAGAGAATTTACTTGTAAGTTAATCTGTGCCAATTAAAACCCCGTATCGAGATCCTACCCAAGGGCGAGTGACATTATACATCATAAATTTCTGTTGTAATTAGTGCTGAGTAGAGCTAGCGTAAAGTGGACAATTTGACAATCTTTAATACTAAAACTACTTGGCGTATAGTCATAATCTGTCCGCACGCAACAAGAACGCAAGACACTTAATATATGGTTCGAGAGCTAGAAAGAAAACGCCAGAGTGCAAAGTTTCCTGAAACAGCACCGGCTGCAAATCCCGTATTTTTTAGAACCTATAGCCGCCGCACAAAGGCGGGATTAAGGGAAACATGGGATGAGGTATGCGATCGCACTCTACTCGGCTTAGTCGAGTTGGGAAAGCTCACTCAAGAAGAAGCTGCAATACTGGATAAGATGCAGCGCAACTTGAAAGCTATGCCCAGTGGACGCTGGCTATGGGTTGGTGGTACAGACTGGATAACGAAACCAAAAAACTTTTCCGGCGCTTATAATTGCACCTCTACCAATCTCGAAGACTGGAGTGCCTTCGGATTAATGATGGATTTGGCAATGATGGGCTGTGGTACTGGAGCCGTCTTAGAACCACAATTTATTAACCAGTTACCTCCTATCCGTAATCAACTGAATGTCACTGTAAAAGGTGAAATTGGCAGCACTCCTGTGCAACAGCGACGTGAATATACTGAAACTCATATAGAAGGCAATAGCGTCACTATTCACGTGGGAGATAGCCGTGAAGGTTGGGTTGAATCATATCAAGCCCTATTAGAACTCTCCACTAATGTACAGTTTTCAGCAGAAGTTGAAGTATTAGTTGATATCAGTGATGTCCGAAAAGCAGGAGAAACTCTCAACGGCTTTGGAGGAGTTGCTAATCCGGTGAAATTGCCCGGGCTGTATCAGCGTTGTGCCTCCATCCTGAATAAAGCTAGAGGACGACAATTAAGTTCAGTTGAATGTTGTCTATTAATCGATCAAGCTGCTGTAACAATTGTTGCAGGAAATATCCGAAGAAGTGCGGGGATGCGTCAGTTTGATTCTGGCGATCGCCTAGCAGCCACCGCCAAAGATAATTTATGGCAGCAAGATGAAAATGGCAACTGGCGAATTGATCCAGAGCGTGATGCACTCAGAATGGCAAACCATACGAGAGTTTTTCACCGCAAGCCGACCCTAGAAGAATGCCTTGATGCCGTTCGCAAACAGTATTATAGTGGCGAGGGAGCGATTCAATGGGCTGGTGAAGCCGTCGCGCGATCAAACATTGATTTGCTGCCAACACAAGCTTTGAAAGTTGAGTTTTTACAAGCTTATGAACAAGGAACAGCAAAACAGTGGTTAGAAGAACGTTATTCAAATCTTGATGCTAATGAGTTAGAACATCGTTTAGCTCGCTATGGGCTAAATCCGTGTGGTAAGTGATTTTGCCTCACGTTAAAAACCTCGCAAAAACGGGGAAAGCTGAGATGCTAATCCCGTGGTAATCAAAGGAATTAAAAAGTCTTTGACACCGTACAGCGTAGAGAGTGAAACTAGATGAAATCAGAAATTTGTGTCTAGAATATAATCTTTCCAAGAGTGCGGGGGTGGATGTGAAAAATACTTGTGTTGAGCGGAGCCGAAACACTTTTATTATCTGAAGTCACATCTGCAAAAGGTACGCGGAGCTACTGCAAATAATCAAGCAGTAGAACTAGGGGATAAAAAGCCTCTAGGGTAACAAACTTGGAAATCATTGGTAGTAATTTCCACTGCAATTTGTCAGAGGTTCACCTTAATCAAATCGACCCACGTAACTACAAAGAACAAGAAGAAGCTTTCACTGCTGGGGCGTTATCTGTTGCGGCACTTTTAAATCACAAATTCTTAGAACCACGCTATCAACACAGTCGTGAATTAGATCCGATTGTGGGAGTTTCTTTTACAGGTTTATTTGATTTCTTTGTCCATGCTTTTGGTGTTGATTGGCTGCGCTGGTGGGAAGCAGGAAGACCTGCAACACCCCAAGGATTAGCTTTCAAGCGTGAGGAAGAAAAATATCTCAGTTATTGGAGAGATATTGTACATCGTGTAGTTTGGGATTATTGCGATCGCCATAATTTCAAACGTCCCAATCGCTGTACCACAGTCCAACCAAGTGGTACTAAGGCTTTGTTAACTAATGCTAGTTCAGGATGGCATCCCCCCAAAGCCCAAAGATTTATTCGCCGCATCACCTTCGGCAAAAATGACCCAGTAGCCTTAGCTTGTATTGACTACGGTTACAATGTCATTCCCTCGCAATCAGATAAAGATGAACAGGGCAATTTGCTCAACGATCCGTTTGATTCACGGGTGAGTGAATGGTTAGTAGAAATTCCGGTTTCTGTCTCTTGGGCAGATTTACCAGGCGCTGATGAAATTGATGTTTCTAAGTTTTCAGTCTTAGCACAATTTGATTTTGTCCTCCAGGTTCAACGCTGGTATGTGACTCACAACACATCAGCTACTTTGGAACTGCGTTCTGATGAAATCGAACCTTTGGGACAGAAAATCTATGAAACTATTCAGAGCGATCAGGGATATATTTCAGCAGCTCTTTTAGCTCGTTTTGATGACTTGCAATCATTCCCACGTTTGCCATTTGAACCAATAGATAAACCAACCTACGATCGCTTGAATCAAGAAGTGAAAGCACGGCGGAAAACAGATGATTTCTGTGCAGTTTTAAGCCGCTACGATTTAGGTGAAATGTCAGAGGCTGGCCCTAGTGGTTGTGATTCTGATAAATGTATGTTTCCCGATCAGCAACCAAGCTCATAAGGTGAAATAACATCAACTTAGGGTAGGCAATATTTATCTACAATAAAAAGCAGTGGTTTAATTTAATATTTAACCACTGCTTTTTTATACCAACTAAAATTTGCCTTTTATCCCTTCCTCAGTCAATACGGTTCGGTTAACACAATGAAAGCTTACGAAATTCAAAGCAACGCCGGGATTGATGCGATCGCATTAGTCGATCGCCCTGAACCAAAACCAACTGCGGGACAAGTTCTCATCCAAGTCAAAGCAACATCCCTAAATTACCGCGATTTACTCGTTGCGGAGGGTGCTTACGGTGCTGGACAAAAATATCCGTTAATTCCCCTATCTGATGGTGCGGGGGAAGTCGTGGCGGTAGGGGAAGGTGTGACACGGGTGAAAATAGGCGATCGCGTCGCTGGTATTTTCTTCCAAGACTGGATTTATGGCTCTTTAACCAAAGAGAAAATGAAATCCGATCTCGGAGGCGGTATTGATGGAATGCTGGCTGAATATGTCGTATTACACCAAGATGGTTTGGTGATATTACCTGATTATTTATCCTACATTGAAGGGGCAACTTTACCCTGTGCAGCAGTCACAGCTTGGCACGGACTAGTGACAAAGGGCAATATTAGCGCAGGTGATAGTGTTTTATTACTCGGTACTGGGGGAGTTTCAATTTTTGCTCTCCAGTTTGCCAAGATACATGGTGCTAGAGCGATTATTACTTCTAGCAGTGATGATAAATTAGCACGAGCGAAACAGCTTGGTGCTGATGAGACAATCAACTACAAAATAACACCAGATTGGGAAAAGCAAGTTTATCAATTAACTAATCGCACAGGTGTAGATCATGTAATAGAAGTAGGTGGTGCAGGGACTCTGCCAAAATCACTACAAGCAGTTCGTATTGGGGGACGGATTAGTTTGATTGGCGTATTGTCAGGTAGAGGAAGTGAAATTGACCCCATGCCAATAATTTTTAAGAGTTTAACAGTTCAGGGTATTTATGTCGGCAGTCGGGAAATGTTTGAGGCGATGAATCAGGCGATGCAACAGCATCAAATCAAACCAATTATTGATCGAGTTTTCCCATTCACTGAGGCACAAGAAGCTTACAGTTATCTCAAAAATGCAACTCACTTTGGTAAAGTCGTAATTCGTAATTCGTAATTCGTAATTTTAAAGTTCGGTTAAGGTAAGAGACGGCGATTTATCGCGTCTTTGTGATGGTTTATCGTGTCTTTACGATCTAGAATTTCCATCAAAAAACATTAACCGAACTGTATTGAGTGTTTACTTCTATGTTTCAAGTGGGGTTTAAATTCCCACTTGAAACATAATTATTAATTACGTTTATACAGCAGCGAGAGTAGGCGCAGCGAATTTAGCATATCGCTCAATGTAGAATTCCTTAGAGTTGGCGATCGCTTTCACAGATTCACGCTCTTTCAAAGCACGTTTCCACTGGCGTAGACGGGTAAACTCTTCTGGTATTCCAAAACCACGATACTGCTTCAGTGCCGCCCAGCGCTCAAACCAGGGGAAATAGGTGAAATCGACTAAACTGATAGATTCACCAAACCAGTAAGGGCCTTCCCCAGAAAGCTTTGCCAAACCTTCGTTTTCAATGAATTCCAGGTGTTTGTATAGTTCTTGTTTAGCTTCTTCTTGTTTTTGGGGATCTGAACTCCGCAGAAGGGTAGAAAAAGCGTGGACAAATCTGGTGTTAGCAAAATCGATCCAAATGCGAGCCTGTGCCCTTGCAATGGGGCTGCTAGGTAACAGTGGTGGATTGGGAAATACCTCATCAAGATATTCGTTAATTACTGCTGATTCCCAAACTCGGTTATCGCCATGAGTTAGTGCAGGTACTTTACCATAAGGGGAAACTTTGGTAAAACCTTCAGGCTTATTCTGCAAATCAATTTCAATCAAATCGAAGTCAATGCCCTTCTCTTGGAGTACCAAACGAGTACGGTGAGCATAAGGACAAACAACTGCACTGTATACCTTAATTTGGGCCATGTTTAAGTACCTTGATAAATAGGACTTGTTAATCGGCATTGGGAATTGAATTTGAATCCAAAATCCCAAATCTTAAATTGTTAGTGTCCTGAAGCCCCTTTGAAGCACGTGAAGCTTAAAAAATTCTCGACACTAACTAAACTTTGAAATTTGACTATTAGGTAAAGTTTGGGATTGGGAAATGGGCTAATAATCAATAGTTTTTCTTCCCTTGCTCCCCCTGCTCCCCTGCTTCCTCTGCCTCCTCCTAAAGCCAGGGCACCTCTTCAGGTGCATAACGAAAGGCGCGGAAAACTGTATTTTGCTCCCCACGAGTTACTGGCGACTTCTCACCTGGAATATTCCGAGTTGCAAAGTGGGGATTGATGTATTCCCAAACAATCTCTCCTGCAACTGTCACCTCGAATATTCGGCCGTAAGCACCTTCTGTAATCAAGGTGTTGCCATTCGCTAAACGTTGCGCTCCTGATATGTATGCACTGAAGAAATTTTGGGGCGGGTTGTCGGTGTATTCCCAAACTATCTCTTTCGTTTGACGATTTACCTCAATCACACGGGAGAAATTGAGAGCGACGTTACGGCGATGTGCGCCATTGTCGAAAATCAGGATATTACCGTTAGCTAGCTCGTTCGGGAAGTGCTGCTGTGCTAGCACATCATCGCCCAAAGTCCAAATAATTTCTCCGGTTTTGCGATCGATAATGACAACTGTGGATATATTACGAAAGCTCACTATAATGTTGCCATCAGCGAGTTCCCCGACGGTATTTCCATGAGTCCATTCGTGTCGATGATCCTGGGGCGTAATGGTAAATATATCTGGATCGAGGTGTTCGTGGGCGTGCCAAGTCCAAACAATTTCCCCTCCAGAAGTCACTTCATAAAGCACATCCGCATATATATTCCCATCTGGTTCTGTACCTGTTACACCGCCTTTGATACGAGGTACTAACGACTGAGGTATTTTTTCAATGGCGAGTAAAATCGTGTTGCCATTGGCTAGTCTACGCCCATCGTGATGATGATCTGGATGCTTATATTCCCAAATAATATTTCCTTTGGGATCTGCCTCTAAAACAACACCACTTTTAAACGCAGCCCACAAAGCAAAACGTAGTGGTTCTTCTGCTGGAGTTTTACCGTTATAAAAGAGGTTTCCATTCGGCAAGAGATAACCATATAATCCTGGTGGATAAGGCAAATTCCACTGGTGTACTACTTCTCCTTCCAAGTTCAGAAGGTAGACTTCACCTTGACCTGTCAGAGGCGTGAAAAGTGTGTATCCTTTGAATACTTTTTCGGGATTGTAAGCTCTTAAACCAGTACCCCGACGACGAATAGTATTCTGGTCAATTAATGTTGCTGTAAAAGTCATATCCTAACTACTAAATATCTAGTTTTGAATCTAATAATGAGAGCCAGAGCCTCTAGGGAGGCATTACCAGGCTGGAGCCTGGTAACGAGGTGAACTGTCTAAAATGTTTGAATTTCTAATTTTTAATTTTTAATTGTTCATGGTGCTGGGTTTGGAGACTGAGCATGAACTATATCCAACTCTTCCAAAATGTCTTTACTGAGAACTACATCTACACTTTCCAAATTCTCTTTGAGTTGTTCCAATGTCGTAGCACCGATAATTGTGCTAGGGACAAACCAACGACTCCGCACAAATGCCAAAGCCAAATGCACTGGGCTTAGTTGATAGCGTTTTGCAATTTGTATATAAGCTCCTACTGCTTCGCTGACTTTTGGTTTTAAGTAGCGTTGACCAAAATTTTCAAATAAACTGAATCTTGCTTTTTCTGGTTTGCCATTTAGGTATTTACCAGTCAATAAACCAAAAGCCAAAGGACTATAAGCTAGTAATCCAATTTCTTCGTAATAAACTGCTTCTGCTAAGGCTCCATCAAATACTCGATTCAGTAAGTTATAGGCATTTTGAATAGAGACAACTTTGGGCAATCCTAATTGTTTTGCCGCGTTACTAAATTGGGCAACTCCCCAAGGTGTCTCATTACTCAAACCGATATAGCGAATTTTTCCTGCCTTAATTACATCGGCAAAAACTGCTAGCTGTTCAGCGATGGGAACTGTTTCTCCCACTTGATCTGGATCAAATACTGTTTGCCCAAATCGTGGCACATAGCGATCGGGCCAGTGGATTTGGTATAGATCAATATAGTCTGTCTGTAATCTTTTCAAACTATCATCAACAGCTTGTTTTATATTATCACGGTCAATTGCTTTGGCTCCACCACGTAACCATTTAAAGCCACGTCCGGGGCCAGCAATTTTAGTCGCTATAATCAGTTGTTCTCTTTGTTGACGCTTTAACCATTCCCCAATGTAAGTTTCAGTTAATCCATAAGTTTCGGCACTTGTTGGAACTGGGTACATCTCCGCCGCATCAATAAAGTTGACTCCTTGGGCAATAGAATAATCTAACTGAGAATGGGCTTCTTCAATAGTGTTTTGCTGTCCATAAGTCATAGTACCCAGACAAATTTCAGAAACTTTTAATTCGCTCTTACCAAGCTGGTTATACTTCATTTTTTCGCGTTGTTATTCTGTTTGATTTAACAGTGATATTTTTATTGGGATTTTACACTTTGTCAACTATATTATTATTTTTAATTAACTTAGCTTCAAACAACGCTTAGTTTGGCACCAAGCCAATATAAATTTTTCAGCAGAATATTATTTTGCTAATATTACTAAAAATCGATAGGCAAGCTGTAGTTAATGGATGCAGTTGCTTATTATTGCATAAAGCAACCCGATAAGTAAGATAGTTTGTGGAGTCATAAAATCTAAAATTGTAGTACAAAGTACTTGCTTTTATTGGGTTTTTGTGGTTTGGACTGTTTTAGTCTTAGCATATACTACTATAAGTTAGTTGATTTACCGTAGTATATCAAAAATCTTAAGATTATTCTGGAATTAAGTCTTAATAAATGTTCATGTTAAGATGCTTCTAGAAAAGTATATTATTTTCGTGAACAATCAAAATATACCGAGTTTATCGGGAAAGGTTACAATATCCGATCGCAACGATAAAGACTTATGGTTGTAAGGACTGGTGTAACCAAAAATTTTTGTTGCTCAATGATTATGAGCGTCTTGTCCCCTATCTGAAGCTGGTTAAGCTCTCAAATCGGCAAGTACTTTATGAAGCAGGCGAACCGATCGCACAGGTCTA
Source organism: Nostoc sp. (assembly GCF_036917775.1). GTDB lineage: Bacteria > Cyanobacteriota > Cyanobacteriia > Cyanobacteriales > Nostocaceae > Nostoc. The sequence goes on along the minus strand of NZ_JBALEQ010000052.1, from coordinate 61,040 downwards.
TTTTCCTAATAAGGCAGTAGTTTCTATAATTACCACTATGGAAGATGGCTCAACTGTGGAAGTTGGTTTAGTTAGCAATGAAGGCATGGTAGGTATGCCCATAATTTTAGGAGATAACATCACAACCATAACCGAATCTGTGCAGATTCCAGACAGTGCTATGCAGATCGATGCAGATATACTCAGATTTTATTCTTTCTTAATTCCGCTACCAGCAAAAACCTTTGAAAGAGCAGGGATATAAAATATACTAAGAATAAATACAGAGAAGATTCAAGTAATTCTCTGTAGACTACTCATTTTTTCATATAAAGGGCTGCATTATGGAATATCTTGCTTATTCTCACATGTTTATTGCTCAAGAAGAGGCATCTGGAAACACCAAATATAATCTCCCTAAATCTCAATTAAATGGGAAAGAACCTCTTAAATCTTCTAACATAGTTATTGCTGAAAAACAGGTATCTGCAAACAGCAAAACTAAGTTCAATTGGAAAAAACTACTTAAATCTTCAGCTTGGTTGGCTTTAGCGGGTGTTGGTGTATTACTTATTGCTGCTACCCAAATTCAAATAAGTTCGGCTGCTTATGTAAAGACTAACGGCAGTTGTTTGCGTATCCGTACAGGCCCAAGCACCAACTACTCTTATATTGATTGTGTATCAAATGGTGCAACACTTCCAGCGATTGAGAGGTATGAAAACGGTTTTGCTCGGCTTTCCACGGGTAGATATGTTTATGCCCGATGGGTTGCTGATAAACCTAACAATCCTCCTGTGACTAGTAGACCTGGTGGCGTTGGTGGTTCAGTTATTCTGACCCGTGGTTCTAGAGGTCAGCTTGTAAGAGACGTTCAGACAGCTTTAGGTAATCTTAGAGTTGATGGAGTTTATGGTCAAGAAACTGTTAACCAAGTCCGAAGCTTTCAGGCAAGTAAAGGTTTACTTGTAGATGGTACGGTGGGGCCCGAAACTAGAGCCGCTCTGGGTATCTAAAAGTTAGAGACAATTTCATCAACCAGCAACTTTTGAAAAATCTCATTTCTAGGTTCTACCTATTTTCTTAGAAATCTAAACTAAGGAAGTTTTAATCTAAAACTTTTCTTATCAGAGACGCTGCGCCAACAGAACATCTAGCCCGTCTTTAAGCGGGCAAGATGCTCACATCAGAACATTGAAACTGTGTTTAATTGCAATAAGAAAAGCCGATTTTATACACCCTGAAAAACAAAAATTTTGTATTTTGTTTAATCTAAGTTGATATTTCGGATGAAACACCCAAGTAATTTTGTACAATCTGCAAAATGCGCTCTGCTGCATGACCATCCCCAAAGGGATTAATTGCATTTGCCATTGCTTCATAGGCATCTGGATCGCTTAGTAACTCAGCCGCAGATGCAAAAATCTTCTCACTCGTAGTGCCTACAAGTTTGGCTGTACCGGCTACAACAGCCTCTGGTCTTTCGGTAGTATCTCTCAAAACCAGTACTGGTTTTCCCAAACTAGGGGCTTCTTCTTGCAAACCACCAGAGTCAGTGAGCAAAAGATGCGATCGCCCAATTGCTCCCACCAGTTCGCCATAATCTAGAGGTTCCGTCAAGAAAATTCGGGGATGATTCCCCAAAAGCTCTTGCAACGGGATTCGCACTGTGGGATTGCGGTGTAACGGTAAGAGCATTGCTGTATCAGGGAACTTGTCTAAGATTTGTAAAAACCCCTGAGCGATCGCTTGCAGAGGTTCTCCCCAATTCTCCCGCCGATGAACTGTTGCTAACAGAACGCGGTATGAATCCCAGTCTAAGCCTGGTACATTACAAACAGCTTGGGTTGCAGCTACATTCAACAGCGCATCAATTACCGTATTACCCGTCATGTGAATTTCACCCAAAACACCAGAACGGTGCAAATTTTCCACAGCCCAAGGAGTTGGCGCAAAGTGCAACTGAGTAATTTGAGAAATCAACCGTCGATTAGCTTCTTCTGGGTAAGGATTAAAGATATCATCAGTTCTTAAACCTGCTTCTACATGACCAATAGGGATCTTTTGATAAAAAGCTGCCAAAGCTGCGGCAAAAGCAGTTGTCGTATCTCCCTGTACCACCACTAAATCTGGCTTTTTCTCTTTAAATAACGTTTCTAACCCTTGTAAACTACGGCAGGTAATATCATTTAGAGATTGCTGAACCTGCATAATTTCCAAATCATAATCTGCTTTGATGTTGAACAGCTGCATAACTTGCTCAACCATCTCCCGATGCTGTCCAGTTAGGATTACTTGCGACTCAAAAGCTGAAGACTTCTGGAAAATCTGAATTACTGGAGCAAGTTTAATCGCTTCGGGACGAGTACCCAAAATAATGCAAACCCGTTTTTGATTAGTCATTGGTCATTAATCATCTGTCATTTGCCAATGGTTATAGTCAATGGTCTATGATCAATAGTCAATAGTTGACGGTCAATCATTACACAAATCATAAATATAAAAGGAAAAATTATATAAAAGGCATGAAAAAACCCGGCTTAATCGGGTAGATGAACTGTATATCGAATTAAATTGTAATCACATCATTATTAAAGAGCATGAAAAAACCCGGCTTAACCGGGCAGACGCACTGTTTGTCGTATTCACCTGTGATGACTACATTTTAATCTCACAAGTTAAAGGGCAAGCAGCATAGACAGTAGTCTGCATTTGGTCTGCCTCTCCATGCAGCCAGCTTAACCATTTAACGTCACTGGGATGAACTCCTTTAATAGTTAGCACACCCGCAGCAAATACAACTGCCATGACATTAAACATGATTAAAGCACCTGCTACAAGCAAAACAGCACTAACAGGCATCACAGATTGCAAGATGATCGATAACAGACATCCAACCGTAGCCATCAAGACAACTAATGGAAAACCGACAACCAACAAGCATACTGCTAATGTAAAAGTCCATATTAAAAAGCTTTTAATCATCAACAAGGAGTAGGTCTTTCCTAGATTAGAGCTTTGAGCAGAAACCATTGACTTTTCCTCCCAAAAATACACAGCAATTTTTAATTTCAGTGAAATCTCGCTTTAACGGCGAGTTAACTGATTTGTTTCTCAGTGAAATTCAGTATATAAAAACTAATCGGAAAAATGAGCATTTAGTTACTAAAGTTTACAGTTAGTTTTTTGTAATTGTGGATATAAAACCAAGTTTATATCTATTAGAATAACTTGCTTTCTGCATCTGTCTTCAGATATATAACCTAAAATGTATGGGCTTTTAACGTTGATCCCCAGATATTGCTCCTACTAAGCTTAACATTTCTTATAAAAATTGATAGAGCTTCTCATAATTGATAGACGGGCTGAATAAATGAATAGTTAGTATTTATGCTGTTAATTGCTGGCAATTTGGATTCATGCCCAAGATAAATTTCTCATTTAATGGCTGAGAATATTCATATTTTGTGAAAAGTATTATAAAGCACCATACAATCTATGAAATTTTGCTGAGGCGTTATTAGCTACTAAGTGTGTTAAACCATGATATATAGATTAAATAATTTTTCTAAATCTTCTGAGTAGCGGAATCTAAAGAAAAAAAGATACCAGTTTAGGTGGATGAAATGGATTGACCGTGGTTCTAGATTTTCAATCGCCTCCCATCACCACTAGGGCTTGCACGCAAGCATTTTCCAAAAGTCATCGAAGTAAGTGACTTGACTTCTCACTAATTCAAATTTTTACCTGCCAAATGTGAAGATATATGACAGAATCACAGTCTCCATCAAATTCTAGCCCTGTTACCGAACGTAACTTGCCCCCAATGCCCCCAATGCCACCACCTCCGCCAACCTTTAGTACGCAGAGGCAGATGACACAAACATTGGATATGTCAATGGATAGGAGTACCAACACGCCTGTTGCAGGTCATCGTCCGGTTAGTCCACCGCCAATACCTACTTCAGTTCTCCCTAAAACCAGCAGTGCGGGGCCCACTTTAGAGAAGTTAATTAGGGAAGCTTACGATCAAGGATATTCTGACTTGCACTTAGGTGTCGGTGAAGTACCGCGCTTCCGCACCCGAGGAGAAATTCAATCATGGGATTATCCAGAAGTCAGTAAAGAAGCTTTTATGAATTGGTTGCGGGAGGTAATGACTGAGGCGGAAATTCAGCGTTTTGAAGAACACTTAGAATTTGACGGAGCAACTCAATATGACTTTGCTCGCGTGCGGATTAATGTTTTTGGCACTCTTAGAGGGCCTGCAATGGTGTTGCGGTTGATTCCTCTGAAAATCTTAACTATGGAACAGTTGAGATTACCCCCAGTTTTTCGGGATATTTGTCATCACCACAAAGGTTTAATTTTGGTAACTGGGCCCACTGGTTCTGGTAAGTCCACCACAATGGCAGCGATGGTTGACTACATCAATAAGGAAATGGCCAAGCATATCATTACCATTGAAGACCCAATCGAATTTATCCATCAAAGCCGCAAATCTTTAGTCAAACAACGGGAAGTGGGAATGCATACCCGGAAATTTGACAACGCTTTGAAAGCAGCTTTGCGGGAAGATCCAGATTTGATTCTGGTGGGGGAAATGCGGGATAAGGAAACAGTTAACACCGCCCTAAAAGCTGCTCAGACTGGTCACTTGGTCATGGGAACCCTACACACCAATAGCGCGGTTAAAACCATTGAACGGATTCTCAACCTCTACTCTGGTGACGAACAGGATGCAATGCGAGTAGCAATTTCTGAGTCTTTAGTAGCGGTAATTGCTCAAGGTTTGTGCCGCACAACTGACGGGAAGCGAGCTGCTTTCCACGATGTGCTGATCAATACTGAGGCTATTAAAGAATGGATCAAAGACGGTAAGTATGATGAAATTGGCGAGTTGATGAAACAAGCTGGCTTTGACGGCATGATTACGATGAATCAGTCGTTGCTCAATCTCTATCAAGAGGGCCGCATCACTGAAGAAACTGCTTTGGAAATGTCGCCAACTCCTAATGAAATGGCACAGTTTCTCCGAGGTAGAGTTTAAGATTTGGGAATTGGGAAGAGGACTTGGGAACAAGGGGACAAGGAGACAAGGAGACAAGGGGAAAGACTTGTTTCAAGTTCTCACCTCTTGTCCCCTCATCCCCCAATCCCAAATATTTTTCTGATCCTGGTTACGGTTATAGCTAAGGTAAAAGGTAAAAGAGAGAATTTTTACTTTTAGCTTCCTAGCCGTTGTGAATAACTTGACAACAAACAAACTATCTACACCCCAGTTGTTTAAAGGCATTGCCCTATTTACACCTGGAGGAGATTTAATTTACTGCATCGACCCTAGCAAACAAGGTCGATGGCACTTGCATTTGTGTTCGGCTTTGCAAGAAATTCTAGATTTGCCAGAGCCACCGCACTTTTTAGTGCCTTGTTATACTGCCACTATTGACCACTGGTTAGATCCGCGCACTCAACAAGTGCGAACTTTTGCTGAAGCTTATCCGGCTGTAATTAGACATCAAGCTTTGCTTAATGCCATTTTTGGTACAGGGGAGTTAGTATGGCAAGCTGCTCCTTGGCAAGAAGGGTTGTGCGATCGCATGGTATTAACATCTTATCGTTCTTCATTTGGGCAGCTTTGGGAAGATCATGATTTAATTGTTCGTCTAGACCTTTCTGAACCTGTGCCAAAATACCACCAGCCAGTAATAGTACAAAAAAAGGAAGTAATCACACAAGGCTATGTTCTCCGCTTGTTTGTTGCAGGACATAGCAGTACCACTGAACGCATTCTGCAAAATTTACATGAATTGTTGGAGCGATCGCTGGGACATCCTTATACTTTGAAAGTAATTGATGTTTTAAGTCATCCAGAACAAGCAGAACTCAATCAAGTTTCTGCAACTCCTACCCTTGTCAAAGTTTGGCCGCACCCAATTCGGCGAATCGTTGGAGAGTTGGATCATGTAGAAAAGATTTTACAGATGTTAGCTGCTAAGGAAAAATTTTAAGTTTTATAACGAAATTGAGCGTTAAAAGTACCTGCCTACACAGCGATAGGATATTTTTTTTATTGGAAGTCCCCAATAAAAAGCTACAGCGATCGCCTTAGTTATATCTCACTTCCTTGCCTGTATAACTTGCAAACTACCACCTGCATATAAAATTGGCTTACTGACATCAAACCCAGTCTCAGTTAACAATCCAGCTAAATCCGTTTTCAACAATTGCCAAGCTGTTTCCGTCTCAAACAACAGCAAAAACAGTGATATCCCAGGCCACAATATCGGATTTGTTGGAGCGTGAAAATCCACTAGTGTAAATACCCCTCCTGGCTTCAGCACTCGATAAACTTCATTAATAATTTTTCGTAATTGCTGAGGCTGCATTTCATGTAATGCAACGCTGATATGCACCACATCAAACTGATTATCTGCAAATGGCATCTCCTCGGCAAAAGCTTCGACATAAGACGCTTCCGGGACATTTAGCCGCGCCCGTTGCAAAGACTTAGGTGAAGCATCCAATCCTGTTACATTTTGTGAAAGTTTTACTAAAACTTGCGTCGTCTGACCACTGCCGCAACATAAATCTAAAACCTGAGTATCTGAGTGAATTGTTAAGGCTTGCAAAGCAAGTTGCCGAAAACGGGCTTCACCACCTACACTTAAGGCTGCTAAACGAGAGATGCTATCATAAAGCCACTGATAGCGGTAACTCCAATCCCTTAAAATTGTTGCCATTGCATATTTCCTTGCTATTAAGCTTTATTATTTAATAAAGATATATTGTTAACATTAGTAAAAAATCTGAAAAGATTGGGGGAAAGTAACTGCTATGGGTCGTGTAGGCGTTTTATTACTCAATCTCGGTGGCCCTGATAAGCTAGAAGATGTCGGGCCGTTTTTGTATAATCTATTTTCCGATCCAGAAATTATTCGCCTACCGTTTAGCTGGTTGCAAAAGCCCCTAGCCTGGTTTATTGCCTCGCGGCGAACCAGAACATCTCAAGAAAATTATAAGCAAATCGGTGGTGGTTCCCCATTGCGGCGGATTACAGAAGCGCAAGGGGAAGCTTTAAAAGAACAGTTGGGTTATTTAGGGCAAGAAGCCAATATCTACGTGGGAATGCGTTATTGGCATCCCTATACAGAAGAAGCGATCGCACAGATTACCCAAGACAATATAGAACACCTAGTGATATTACCACTATATCCCCAGTTTTCTATCAGTACTAGTGGTTCCAGCTTTAGGCTTTTAGATAAACTTTGGCAAGAAGACCCAAAACTTCAGCCCATTGAATACACCGTTATTCCTTCTTGGTACAAACAACCAGGCTATCTCCAAGCAATGGCGGAACTGATAGCCCAAGAACTTGAGCAGTTTCCTAATCCAGACGAGGTTCATATATTCTTTAGCGCTCACGGCGTTCCGAAAAGCTACGTTGAAGAGGCTGGCGACCCTTACCAGCAAGAAATTGAGGAATGTACTGCTCTGATTATGCAGACTCTCAATCGTCCCAATGCCCATACTTTAGCTTACCAAAGTCGCGTCGGCCCAGTAGAATGGCTCCAACCCTATACTGAAGATGCGCTCAAAGAACTAGGCGGACAAGGCGTAAAAGATTTGGTTGTCGTGCCTATCAGTTTTGTCTCAGAGCATATTGAGACACTGCAAGAAATTGATATTGAGTATCGGGAAGTCGCAGAAGAATCAGGAATTCACAACTTCCGCCGTGTTCCTGCTCCTAATACTCATCCAGTATTTATTAATGCACTTGCAGACTTAGTAATTGATGCGCTGAAAAACCCCAGCTTCAAGCTTTCGCAAGCTGCCCAAATGAAAAAAATGGTGAAAATGTACCCTCAAGAGCGTTGGGAATGGGGTCTAACAACTAGTGCTGAAGTCTGGAATGGTCGAATTGCTATGTTGGGCTTTATCGCCTTAATCATTGAGCTAATTACTGGTCACGGCTTCTTGCACATGATTGGGCTTTTGCAATAAAGGGAATTGGGAATTGGGAATGGAGAAGAGACAAGGTAGACAAGGAAGAGAGGGGAGACAAAGGAGAGACTTGTTCAATAATTCCCCCTTGTCCGCCTTGTCCCCTTGTCTCCCCTGCCCCCTGTCCCTGCCCCCTGCCGCCTGCCCCATTCCCTATCCCCTTGTGTGATACCAGTCATACCACTGCTTCGCGCTACGAAGTGCAAACCAGAGCAGTATTAAAGCAATTAATCCACCTTGCCAGGGAGCATCAAAGGCAAAAAGTACTAGAGCAATGCACAAGGTATCTTGAAGAAAGACTACCCACAAGGGTAAACCACGTAACCGATAGAACCAACCAACTTGAACTAGCTGGAGTACCAAAGCTAAGGAACCTCCAATACAGGCAATCAGCCAGTTTGGTGTTGCTGTGGCATTAGCGACTGCTAACCCCATAATTGCCCCTACAATGGGAGACATGAATAACTGAACTAGTTGTAGTAATCTTTGCCCCCATAGCTTTTTTGAGGCTAATAATTCAACTAAAGACCAAAATGTGAGGCAGCCTAACAATATTGGTGGGGAAATGTGAGATAAAATTGGAACTTCTGACCATAAGTTACTACCCTGCAATAGTCCAATAATTAGCAAAGGTATGCCTATTCTCATTCCTGCTGCGGCAGAGGCAGAAAGTGTGGCTAGGATTTCAATCATTAAGGCACTCGTAGTACTAACAAATACTTACTTGTTTGTTATTTATACTACCCAATTGTAGGAATAATTCCAGCATCAAACATCTAGCCTTCAGCAATGCAATACTAAATATTTTTGATATTTTTATATTCTTTTTTAACGTGGGTTCAATGGTTCATATAGTATCGCGTCTCTTGCCTTTCGGTTAAGGCAAAAGACGCGATAAATCAAAGGACTGCTTATTGTTTATTTTTTGAGTCTAAAAGTTTGTAGAAAGCGCTTAAGCGCTGACTACAAGCCACATTAATTCTAAATTCCTAATCGTTGGTAAACTTCTTCTAAATGCTGGAGATGCTGCTGGGGGTCAAAACAGACTTCTAGTTCTGTTGGGGACAACTTTTGAGTAACGCGAGGATCTTTGCTAATTAAGTCCTGGAAATTTCCTCCTGGCTTGTTCCAAGCGACGTGAGCGCTTTCTTGAACGATCGCATAAGCTTCTTCGCGGCTACTTCCCTTATCTATTAAGGCAAGTAGAACTTTTTGGCTGAACACAACGCCACCATAACAGTTGAGATTGCGTTCCATGTTTTCAGGATAGACCAATAGGTTTTTCACCAAGTCGGTTATTTCTGACAACATAAAATGCGTCAAAGTACAAGCATCTGGCAAAATTACCCGTTCTACAGAACTGTGGGAAATATCCCTCTCATGCCAAAGAGCAACGTTTTCTAAGGCTGCACCAGCATGGCTTCTGACGAGTCGCGCCATTCCCGTTAACCGTTCCGAACGGATGGGGTTACGTTTGTGTGGCATGGCTGAGGAGCCTTTTTGACCTTTGGAAAAGAATTCTTCAACTTCCAAAACGTCTGTTTTTTGCAGATTGCGAATTTCTACAGCAAAACGTTCGATGGATGCCGCAACCAAAGCTAATTGTTGCACGTAATCGGCGTGGCGATCGCGGGAAATAACTTGTGTTGAGGCCGTATCGGGTTTGAGTCCGAGTTTTTGGCAAGCGATCGCTTCTACACGGGGTTCAACATTGGCATAAGTTCCCACCGCACCAGAAATCTTACCCACGGCAATGGTTTGGCGGAGAATCCTCAAGCGTTCTTGGTGTCGCAATACTTCTGCTAACCAGCCAGCTAGCTTGAAACCAAAAGTAATCGGTTCAGCGTGAATACCGTGCGATCGGCCAGCCATCACTGTATGACGATGTTCCCGTGCTTTTTCACGAATTACCTGAATCAAGTCTTCCAAACGTTGCAATAATAGATCCAGGCTGGCAACCAATTGCAGGGCTAAAGCTGTATCCAAAACATCCGAACTGGTTAATCCCAGGTGAATATAGCGTCCGGCTTCCCCAACATATTCATTGACATTTGTCAAAAAAGCGATGACATCATGGCGGACTACAGCCTCAATTTCTAACACCCGCTTGGGGTCAAAATCTGCCTTGGCCTTAATTTCCTCAACCGCCTGAGATGGAATGTAACCTAGTTCAGCTTGAGCCTCACAAACAGCAATCTCGACTTGCAGCCAAGTTTTTAGTTTATAGGTTTCACTCCACAGATTAGCCATTTCGGGCAAAGTATAACGCTCAATCACAGTTCGGCACAGAATACAACCGTCATATTTTACAGTCTAATTAATGTAGATCAATTTTTAATGCTGCTTTTGGCTCAGGAACAGGATTAGTTTTTGAGTCAAAGGTAATGATGCTAATCCTACCGTCAGCCTCCATATATGCAAACTTCACATCGGCTAAAAATTCCACACCTTGCTGACGTAACTTGCTCATCAACTCATCATCTGTAATTAACTCTCGTTGCAAATGACGCTGAATCATCCGACCATTTTTTACTAGTAGTAGCGGTGGCTGATTCATAAAACGTTGGAACTGGGGTATTTTGTAGCCTAACCAGTTCAACAAATAACTCCAAAAAATCACAGTTCCTACCAGGATAGCGCCTTCAGTAATCGATGTATAATTACTGGCCATCGCATTTTGGGCAGCTTCAGCAAATAGCACAACTACGAGTAAATCAGTAATTCCTAGTGTTCCTAATTGTCGGCTAGGAAGGAAACGTAACACCGTGAATAGTGCTAAGTATACTAGTGAACCACGGATAATCAACTCAACTACGCTGATGCTAGGAACAAAGATTGCTTGCCAATCGATAAAAAACCATTTTTCCGTTAGCACTGATTTTCTTCCTTTTTCAATAGACTTCTGGAAAAAATCCAGTAGCAGGTTATTTATCTGGAATCTGATTTGATAAAACTGATTTTTATTAGAGGTTAAATTCTTGAATATTTATCAGAGTTACAAACATATAAGCCCTGGATAGTGAGGTTAAAATCTCGGATTTTTCCTCCTTTGTTTTAATCGTTTGGGCTTCTTAAAAGAATGGAATAAACGATTAATCAAGTTAGAAGATGGCTTTTTATTAGTGGACGATTGACTTGTTTTCGCCTTGCCATTATATTCAGTGTTATCAGATAAAGGGATGGCGTGTTTCGTTGGGGTTATGCCCTTTCCATACCTTCTAGCATAAACTTGGGTAAATTCCGCACCGAAGAAAAGAATCTGCGTGGCATAGTTCACCCAAGCTAAAATCACCACCAGCGAACCAGCAGCACCATAAGTTGAGCCAAAGCTGCCATTACCTAGATATTGTCCTAATAAAAATCTTCCAATAGAAAACAAAACTGAGGTGAGAGAAGCTCCAACTAAAACATCACTCCAAGCAATTTTGACATCTGGTAAAACTTTAAAAATTAGTCCGAATAAGACTGTAGTTATAGCAAAAGAGAGAAGAAAATTGACAATTTGCCAGAGAAAATCAACACCTGGTAACAAGTTACTAAAGTATGTTACTAATGTTGTCAAAGCTGTACTAATTACCAGAGAAACTAATAGTAAAAAGCCAATACCTATCACCATTGCAAAGGACAAAATCCGTAAGCGAATGATGTTAGTTACGCCGCGTCCAGGTTTGGGTTTAACTTCCCAAATCGTGTTCATGGCATCTTGCAACTCGGTAAATAAACCTGTAGCACCCAATAGTAAAACTACAACACTAATAATCGAAGCGATCGCTCCTGTCTTTGGTTGGTTAGCATTCTGAATGGCTGATTCAAGAAATTTTGCGCCTTCTATGCCGACTAAACCTTGAATTTGTCCGACAATTTGACCCCTTGCCGCCTCTTCTCCAAATACTGCCCCTGCGATCGCAATTACAATAATTAACAACGGTGCGATCGAAAAAATCGTGTAATAAGCTAACGCCGCCGCTAACCGTGACGCTTTATCCTCACTCCATTCTTTGAATGTCTCTTGGAATAACTTCAAAATCGCCTGCAAATTCATCCAACCAGTCTCCTTCTAAGAGGATATCGCTTACTTCCTGATATATTTGATACTTTTTTATCTGTGTAATGACATCCTCCCAAGGGAGTTTGTAAAGCGTTCTTGAGGAGGAATTTAGTAGAGTCGATAATTATAACAAAGCAACTGTTATCTAAAAACAATGACACAGACGGCAGCAATTACAGAACCGATTACCACTCTTCAGGATGCAGAAAATCGATTTGGTTTTGTCCGTGTTGAAGACAAGCAATTTTTCCCAGAGTGGTATGAGGGATTGTCTGAAATTACGGAAGCTGAAAAAGCCTCTGTGGATGTCGTGCGGCGTAGGTATCTCTATCATCGTGCCGGAGGTGATTTACTAGAAGGGACAGTCATATTGTTGTTGGTGTCACCAATACTTGCACTCTCTGGATTTTACGATCCTCCTTTCAGAATTAAGGCTGAATCATCTGTGGAATTAGTGCTGGATGATGGCGAGGAGATACTGCGCGGACGAATTGACGTTTTAGTGTTACAAGATCAGTTTTGGGTGATGGTGTTAGAGTCGAAAAAAACTACGCTGTCAGTTTGGGCGGCTGTACCGCAAGCCTTAGCTTATATGATGGCTAACCCCAACCCCAGTAAACCTGTATTTGGGATGGTGACGAATGGAGACGATATTTTATTTGTCAAAGTGACGCAAACAGATACACCAAAGTACGATTTGTCAAGAGTCTTCGCTCCGCTTACATCCGCGAGAGAACTGTACGCTGTTTTGCAAATTCTCAAGTGTATTGGTCAGTTAATTTCTCCTGCGTCTTAAGCTGCTGGTAGCACGAACTATCTGCGTTAACCTTTAACAGAGTTAAGCTATCATACAAAACAACTACTGCATTCTGTCGATTGTGCGATATTGAATTGCTTCCGCCAGATGATTAGTTTTTAGCTCATCGTCTCCCGCTAAATCTGCAATAGTTCGTGCTACTTTGAGAATGCGATCGCTAGCTCTTGCCGATAAACCTAATTTTCTAATGGCTACTTCTAATAAATTACGGCTAGCGTCATCTAGCTTGCACCATTTCTGAAGATGACGACTTTGCATCTGAGCATTGCAACGCAGATTTGCTTCTTCTTGAAAGCGGGTAATGGCGCGATCGCTTGCTTGTTGCACTCGTTGTAGCACTGATGTTGATGTTTCTCCCGTAGGTTGTTGGGTAATTTCTTCTGGTTTCAAGCGATTTACCGCAACTTGTAAATCAATCCGATCCATCAACGGGCCAGAAAGTTTTGCCCAATATTGCTCGCGTTGGCGGGGAGAACAAGTACATTGTTGGATGGTATCGCCATAGTAACCGCAAGGACAGGGATTGGTACTCGCTACCAAAGTAAACTGTGCGGGAAACGTTACTGATAGTTTGGTTCGGGAAATCGTGACGTAGCCATCTTCTAAAGGTTGGCGGAGAAATTCCAGCACATCACGTTTAAATTCGGTTAATTCATCCAAAAATAAGATCCCATTGTGGGATAAAGAAATTTCGCCAGGACGAGGGAAACTACCGCCACCAACCAGAGAAGGCCCAGATGCTGAATGGTGGGGACTGCGAAAAGGGCGATCGCGTACCAACGAACCGCGATTTTTCAATAAACCAGCCACCGAATGAATGCGAGTCACTTCCAAAGATTCAGCAAAACTCAGAGGCGGTAAAATTCCTGGTAAGCGCCGTGCTAACATGGTTTTCCCACTACCAGGTGGCCCGACGAAGATTAAATTGTGTCCACCAGCAGCAGCAATTTCTAAAGCTCGACGCGCATGAGCTTGTCCTTTCACATCATGCAAATCTGCGCTAGGGTAAGATACTGTTGTTCTGTCTACTGTACTATCGATCTGCACAGGTTTGTAACGCCCTGGATTATTTAAAAGAGCTACCACATCAGACAGATGGTTGCAGCCGTAAACAGCCAAGCCTTGAACCACTGCGGCTTCTTGGGCATTATCAGCAGGGATAACTAAACCTGCAATTCCCATTTTTTGGGCTGCTGCTGCGATGGGTAAAACACCAGCCACCGGACGCAAGCTGCCATCTAGAGACACTTCACCTAAGAATAGATAATCTCCCAACAAATCAGCGCTAACTTGCTCAGAAGCCGCCAAAATTCCTATGCTAATAGGCAAATCGAAACAGGGGCCTTCTTTGCGTAAATCTGCCGGAGTTAAATTGATCACAATTTTCCGCATCGGAAAGGCGAAACCTGCATTTTTCAACGTTGCTTTGACTCTTTCTCTCGATTCTTGAATCGCTGAATCTGGCAGTCCCAAGACAACAATTCCCGGTAATCCCCCTGACACATCGACTTCTACGCCTACTTTAACGGCATCGATGCCCACAATTGATGCACTCCAGACTCTGGCAAGCATTTCTTATATAACAGTAAACCTTTCAAATCTCTAGCAGATGCGTGGGTCGATTGGCATTAGTAAAACTACATAGACTATTCTACCGATCCAGTATAGTTATACCATTTCTTTTTCGACTGCACTATTTTAGCTGTGCTACGCCACTACGGTAATTTTATTTTTACACTTTATAAATAACCTTTAATACCCTAGTTACTAAGTGTAAAAACCATAACTAATTATCTGAGCTTACTATCATGAATTAACAATTATGAATTAGATAGAAGCAATTGCTTTTTTATCCAGAGTGCTATGTATGTATAAATCATTGCTAGCAGAATTAAAACTGCAATCATAATCTCTTACTATTTGTATAAAAATATAATCAATTGATGTGATAAAAGCATATTATCCATATTCTATCTTGTGCTTTTTTACCATAGATTTTATTTTCATTTTTCCAATCATGTGTGTTTCATATCTATTGACATGGGATACCTTAGTGATTACTATGTCAATCAATCCGGATTTGATTAACTTCTTGAGAAAATCTCTGTAAATAAATCCAACACTATCCTTACAGCACTACATGAAACTACGCTGGTTATTACTCAGCCTTACAAGTATTTTTTTATTTTCGTCTCCAGTAAAAGCGAATCCCAACAGTAATCAAGTTGGCAACGTAAATGACTGGAGTGCAAATCAATCTAATTTACAATTACCAAAACTTAAGTTTATTCCTCCGGTTCCTCTAGGCGATCCTGCCAACCCAATAAATAGCTCCAAATTTACTGGTGTAGTTCCTCTAGGACGCGAGATATCAGAGCTAAAAACTCCTATTAAAGCATTAATGGATCGCTATAGATTCCTCACTCCCGGAATCTTTTTTATGGACTTAAAAACAGGTGATTATTTTAATTTTAATGGTGGTAAAGCATTTTCTGCTGCTAGCACAATTAAGTATCCAATTTTGATTGCATTGTTTCAAGAAGTAGATGCAGGGAGAATCAAACTTGGTGAAACTTTGGTGATGCGACGGAAACATATCACTGGCGGTTCTGGAAATTTGCAGTATCAACGAGTGGGAACTAAGCTGAGTCTTTTGCAAACTGCAACCAAGATGATGACTATTAGCGATAACACTGCTACAAATATGATTATCGATCGTTTAGGTGGTGTATCTAAATTAAATCAAAAGTTTCGCCGTTGGGGATTGCAAAGTACTGTAATTCACAATATGTTAGGAGACTTTAAAGGAACAAATAAAACTAGTGCAAAAGACTTGGTAAGACTGTCAGCTTTGGTTACAAATAATCAGTTAATTTCTGATAGAAGTCAATCCCAAGTTTTAGGTATTATGATTCGTTGTCATAATAGAGCATTGCTCCCATCTGGCTTAGGTTCTGGTGCAAATATTGCTCATAAAACAGGTACTCTGCGATTTGTATTGGGTGATGCAGGTATTATTGAAACACCATCAGGTAAGCGTTATTTAGCAGGAATTTTTGTGCGTAGACCAAATAATGACATTAGAGCTAGAGATTTTATTCGTCAAGTTTCGCGGGTGATGTATGGCTACTTCGAGCAGCCAAAAGTCAGTAATCTACCTTAATTATTTCTTCTGAATTCTAAATTTTTGCTTTAGTTTCAGGCTTAGACGGAAGAGATATCCCAACCTCCTTAAGGGGTTTTTTAGCTAACTGTAATTCTGAAAGCTGGCAATCTTCAAAAATACGATAGCGAATAGCCAGTCTTAGACATCACTTTTCTAACTGCCAAGCTATTATGTAGTCGGATATCGTGCAGCATAGAGCTTGAGTTTTTATATGAAAGTAGCAGTCTTCAGTACAAAAGTCTACGATCGCCAGTTTTTGTCAGATGTAAATTCTCCCACACAACACGAATTAGTGTTTTTTGAACCCCGTTTAAATCGGGATACAGCTATCCTCGCCGCCGGATTTCCGGCGGTTTGCGTATTTGTACACGATCAGGTTGATGCCCTAACTTTAGAGCTTCTCGCCTCACGGGGTACTAAGCTGATTGTCCTTCGCTGTGCTGGGTTTAACAATGTAGACTTACAAGCCGCAGCAGATTTAGGAATTACTGTTGTGCGTGTTCCCGCTTATTCACCTTATGGAGTAGCAGAACATGCTGTAGGATTGATTTTAAGCCTGAATCGCAAAATTCATCGTGCTTATAACCGTGTCCGAGAAAGCAATTTTTCCCTAGATGGACTGTTGGGATTTAACTTGCATAAGCGTACAGTGGGGATTATTGGCACAGGTAAAATCGGTCTGATTTTAGGACAGATTATGAAGGGGTTTGGTTGTAACCTACTCGCCTATGATGTTTATCGCAATCCAGAATTGGAGGCGCTAGGTGGAAAGTATGTAGAACTACCTGAGCTATTTGCCAACTCTGACATTATTTCCTTACATTGCCCTCTGACTCCCGAAACGCATCACTTGATTAACGCTGAGGCTATAAAACAGATTAAGCCAGGCGTAATGCTAATTAATACTAGCCGGGGAGCGCTGATTGATACCCAAGCAGTGATTGAGGGATTGAAGTCTGGTAAGATTGGCTATCTCGGTGTGGATGTCTACGAACAAGAATCGGAATTGTTTTTTGAGGATTTATCTGGGGAAATTATTCAAGATGATATTTTCCAACGTCTGGCAATGTTCCCCAATGTACTAATTACCGGACATCAAGCCTTTTTTACAGCAGAGGCTCTCCATAATATTGCAGAAACAACTTTTGCTAATATTGCTGATGTTGAAAATGGTCGTCCTTGCGCTAATGAAATTCGCGCTCAACCGTCAGCTTAGGTAATGATTGGCGATCGCTAATTTGTATATTCATTCTGAACGATAGGCAACGCGGAGACTTTGGACTAAAATCACTAGTCAATCCTCATCATCAGCCAAATTCTCCATTTCCTCAGCAATTAGCGTTTGAAAATCTTCGTCACAATGAGTATGCAGATGAACGGCAGCAGCTAAGAGTTCTGCGAGAATTTCGGCTTGTTGGTTAGCAGTTAAATTAGTTAACTGTAATTGGTTAACTAATGCTTGTACTTTCAGGCACTCTGTACTTAATTCAGCAATCAAGGTACTAAGGGTTGAATTCGTGACTGCAAGAGGGCGATCGCTAATCTGCATATTTATTGTCCCAATCTTTTACGCGCTTGTTGCATTGCCTTGTCAAAAGCACGAATCTCTTTTTCCCAATGCTTAATTAAACCTTCATCAGGAAAACTCTTCTCTGATTCCAGTCTAATCTTTTCTTGATGTTCAGTAATTCTTTGAGTTAAAGATTTAATTGCCTTTTGATGATGCTTCTATACTCATTACTCCGAACGATAGGCAACGCGGAGACTTTGGACTAAAATCACCAGAGATGCGATCGCCATCAACCCGCCCCAAAACCAGTAAGGTAAAAGCAAATATTGCTGCATTTGGGCTGTATCAGAGAGTCCAAGGGGGCCAGCAGAACTACTAAATAGATAATCAAGTTGATGGTACGTACTCACACAAGCTTGTACACCCAGAAATTGAATGGCAAACCCTTGCGCCCACCGAGGAGCTTTCAGAGCGATACCCAAAATTATTAAACCCAACAAGGGAATTGCCACCAATCCAAACCAGGAACGTATCCAAATTAATGTGGAAAATAGCAAAAAACTCCCTAATATTTTCAAACTTAGGGAAGCTGCTTTAAAACTGCGGGAAGCCAGAATCAAAGCTGCACCGGCAAGAGGTGGCCCCATTGGGCCTGCGGCTGCGACCATTGCCGGGCCAATTGGCCCCAATGACGACCGGATGCCATAAGTTGCAACACCGGAACCATTGCTAAAAATCTGTAATTTTTGAAACTGTCCCCCTAATAGGAGTGCCATTAAGCCGTGACCCATTTCATGAAACCAGGTTGCCAGAATTGTAAATGGGTATAAGATATAATCACCTCCTGGTACTTGCCACAGTAAAGCAGTTGCGATCGCTGCTGCAATTAGCCAGGTTAGCCCCATACGCTCAACAACTGACGGGGCTTCTTGGGTGAGCAAGGGTTCAAAATTTTTACTTGGTTCCCTCATAGGTCACTCTATTTTGGATTTTAGATTTTCTGGAAAATTCAAAATTTTAAATTGGCAGTGTATTTTATCCATCCTAGTGTAATTATTGAGGTAGTGGAGTTGCTGGGCAATGCAACAATTCGCACATCGAAGCGACGGCTATAAACTATGGCGCTATCAAAAACAACATAGTTATCCGTCGCTTGTCTGATGCGGTGCATTTGTTTCTCCTCCAAAAAGGATGCCGGAGGATGGGCAGAATATGCTTAGACTGATGTCACAATTGCTGGAAAATCAGTTAAGCATATTGAAACAGGAATGTCATTAAGTCTCCTTTACCCAAACTGATGCGATCGCCTGGTCGCAATCGATGACGATTCCCTGGTAAAAGGGGCAAGTTATTAATGTAAGTGCCATTAGAACTTCCCACATCTTCTACATAGTGAGCATCTCCTTCAACACGAATATCTGCATGAATCCGCGAGACAACTTCTGAATTTGGGAATCCTGAAACGTCTATATCTGGAGGAATCCGGTCATTGGGCTTGCCGATATGAATCACAGAGAGATTTTGCGGCAATTCAATTAGCCGATCGGTTTGAACGTGGATTAACCGCGCTATAACCTGCTGCAATTGCGTTCTGGCTACAGTTGCAGTTGGTGCTGGTGCTGCTGGCGGCGGTAGTTCCGCTTCAGAGGGTGGCGCTGGTTCCAACGGTGGTGGAGTAGGAATACTTTGTCCAGAAACTACGGGTACTGCGACGCTTGGCTCTGCTTCTGGGGGGCTGTTTTCTATAACAGCTTCCTCTGGGGGAGCTACTGGGGGAGCTGCCACCTCTGTTGCTGGTAAAGATGAAGTAGGAGGATGAGAGTTAGTAGAACCGCTCATTCCCAAAGCATCTGGTTGTAAAAGTTCTAACAGTGGATCGGGTGGAACTAACGGTGGTACTTCCACAGGAACATCGGGAGTAACTGTTGTAGCTACCGCACTATGAACGTGTGGAACTCCTGCGGAGTGAAGGTTATAGCCACATTGGCCACAGAATGCAGCATCTGCCTGCACACTTGCTCCACAACTAGGACAGTTAGTAGTTGCGGGCAACGGTGTATAGCAAGCTTCGCATTGGACAGCACCATCAGGGTTGGGATGATTGCAATTAGGGCAGACGATCATCGATATTTAGCCTTTGTTCAAGATCATCATAAATATAGGTAGGACTGGCAAGCAGAGGGCGGCCCTAGCTTTAGATTCTAGCAATTACTGCTGATTTGATACGGAAAAGGGAGGAGTGGACACAGGGAAGGAGGCAGGGGGAGCAGGGGGACAAGAGGACAAAAGGACAAGGTGACAAAAGTTTAAAACTTACAACAAGTCTTTCCCTTTGTCCCCAATTCTCTTTGTCCCCAAGTCCTCTTCCCAATTCCCCATTCCCCATTCCCCAACTTTAATGTTGAAGTTCCGAACCTGCTGCTGCATCCAGCAGCCACCAAAGTTCACCTTGGGGCCGAATTAAGCGGGATGGGTAAGCGAAGTCATCGGCGACAGGTGCAAAGACTTGCGCCAAAGCTGGGCGTTTATTAGCACCAGCAACCAGAAAAATCACACTGAGAGCAGAGTTGATGAAGGGGTATGTGAAACTTATTCTGGGGTTTCCGTCTTTGTTACCCACAGTCACCAGGCGATCGCGTACTTTGAGAGCCTCTGTGTGGGGAAACAAAGATGCAGTATGTGCATCATCACCCATTCCTAGTAATACTACATCCAATGCGGGAAACTCTACCCCAGAAGAATTGAAAAATTCTTTGAGATGTTGTTCATACTTAGCAGCCGCGAGTTCTGGATTGGCTTCTAAAGTTGGGACGGGGTGAATGTTAGCTGCTGGGATGTCAACACGATCTAGCCATGCACGACGCGTCATCAGTTCATTGCTATCGGGGTGATCTGATGGTACGTAACGCTCATCCCCCCAGAATACATGAATTTTGTCCCAAGGCAGTTTTTGAGTAGCAATCGCTTCGTATAACGGTTTAGGTGTACTGCCGCCAGATAAGGCGATGGTAAACCGCCCTCGCTGCTCAATAGCAGTTTCTAACTTAGACAGAATTAATTCTAGCGCTCGTGCAACCAGCGCCGGCTGATCCGGTAGAACTTCAACGGTTTTGCTCATGGCTTCATCATCATATTGCTGGCTTCCAGCAATACCATACCGAACTTATTACAATCCTCCTTTTTAACTTTTGAAACATTTAACATCATGGATTAAGTAGGCTTGAAAAACGTTGACCACCTTATCACCTTCAACGGTAAGTTGTCAGTAGTCAGTCGTACTAACTACTAACTCTTTTCATAATTTTATTTACACCCAGTTACTTGATACTTTGTTCATTAACACCACAGAGGATACATTTATTAATTCTTATTAAAAATTAATAAAACTAATTAATCACAAATAAGGTTTCCCAATCAGCGATCGCTTCGCGTTGAAGGATTAACAATTCCTGAATTCCTTTTTGGGCAACATCTAGCAGTTGATCCAACTGAGTGCGGCTAAAGCTGCCTTCTTCGGCTGTTCCTTGGACTTCAATGATTCCCAGATGTTGATTCATCACCACGTTAAAATCTACTGTTGCAGCCACATCTTCGATATAGTCTAGATCCAAAAACGGCTCTCCCTCTAGTAATCCTACGGAAACTGCTGCAACCTGTCCACACAGAGGCGATCGCTCCAACACGCCCTCTTGCAATAATTTAGAAATCGCATGAGCCAATGCCACAAACGAGCCTGTAATGGCTGTTGTCCGAGTTCCGGCATCTGCTTGTAACACATCAGCATCCACAGTTAGCGTGCGTTCTCCCAGTGCCTCAAAATCCACTGCTGCACGTAAGCTGCGCCCAATGAGACGTTGAATTTCTTGCGTCCGTCCAGATAATTTCAATAATTCCCTTTCTTGGCGTTTTTGGGTAGCAGATGGTAACATTCGGTACTCAGCAGTTAACCAGCCTTTACCAGTTCCTTCGAGAAACTTTGGAACTCCCTTATTAACGCTAACGGTACAAAGTACTTGCGTATCACCGCATCTTGCAAGAACAGAACCGGGGGCAAAGCGGGTGAAACTGGGGTGAAAGCTAATCGGACGTAGTTCGTAGGGAATCCGACCATCAGGACGCTGCCAAGCCATTAGAATTGCCTCAAGTTTTACAATACTGCCTTAAGATTACCTTAGTGTTGTAAATCATCTTTTTAGACATTGGGCATTGCCAAGAATTTTTCCTAACTCCTAACTCTCCCACTCAGCACTAAGGTGATTTCCGACAAAGAAAATACCTGTGTTGGCGAGTTTCGACTTCGCTCAACTCTCGATCTATCAGTTGGTTGAGCGTTCGCGTAGCGTCTCGAAGAGAAGTCGAAACCAACGGCATCGGTATATTTATTCTTGTAAATCACCTAAGTACTCAGCACTCATCAAGGAACTGAAAGCAGAGTCAAAATATTTTGCTGCACCATTTCTGGTGATTGGTCGCCGTTAATGGTCAATAGGCAGCGACGACGGTCGTAATATTCTAGGATTGGAATGGTGCGATCGTAGAATAATTCTACACGGCGCTGCACGATTTCTGGTTGGTCATCTGGTAGCGATCGCCCCAAAGAACGACTAACCATCACTGCTTCTGAAACTTGGAGATAAATTGCCCAATCTAGCTTTTGCCCTAAATCATCCAATAAAAAATCTAATTCCTCAGCTTGGAAGGCAGTACGAGGATAACCCTCTAAGACCCAATTGCAGTTAATATCTGGTTGTCTGAGGCGAAGTCTGATCAAATCAACGATCATTTCGTCTGGAACTAACTCCCCTTTTTGTATGTAGGGCAGTGCGTGATAACCTAGTTCACTTAGACTAGCGTAAACCGAAAGAGAAGTCCGGGGATCGGCTTCCGACCATCGAAATTCCGGCAGGGGCTGATTGCCAGATATTGCTTCCCGTAAAATCTCACCTGTAGAAATCAGAGGAATATCAAAGTATCTGCCAAGCCTTTGTGCTTGAGTGCTTTTCCCCGATCCTGAACCTCCCAGAATCACCAATCTCACAACAATTCACTCCTCATGCTGTCAAATTCACTACTTGCTAAGTCTGTTTTGCCCAAACAACCGACAAATCTAACATTTAGGGATTTTCAGAGGTTATAACCAGCCTTTTTAAATAATTTGAACTGTAAATATTATGTTTTAAATTTTACAAATACTTACAGGGGAAAGACGTAAATTTCAATCCAAACAACTCTTGACTTACACACAAACGTAGTGTTGACTAAGAATGCAATTTGCTAAATCCACCACATCTGTGAAAAACAGATTGATTATACAGGCAGATTTGTACTAATTACTGACAGCAAAGAAACTTAATTATTGTATCTTTTTGAACTTAACCCTATGGTTGCCCAGCTAGAAACTCAAAGCATCAATTCAACCCTTACCTTGCCATATCCAGTTGAAGGACTAGTGCAAGTTTTCACTAGCTCACATCGTAATTTTTTTACGAGCGTTATAGCTCAATCATTGAGAATAGCTGGACAAGGAATGTCAGTATTAATTGTGCAGTTCCTCAAAGGAGGTATTCGTCAAGGACATGATCGACCCATACAATTAGGACAAAATTTAGATTGGATTCGCTGTGATTTGCCTCGTTGTATCGATACACCACATTTAGATGATACGGAAAATCAAGCCTTACAAAAACTGTGGCAATATACACAACAAGTAGTGTGTGAGAGCAAGTATTCTCTCGTGGTCTTAGATGAGTTAAGTTTGGCGATTAACTTTGGTTTAATTCCTGAAACTGAAGTTTTAGCGTTTCTGGCAAAACGCCCTCCCCACGTGGATATTATTCTCACAGGGCCAGAAATGCCCAAATCTCTCTTAGATGTAGCAGATCAAATTACAGAGATCCGTCGGAGTTATCGACCCTAAACAAAGTACTCAGTTCGTGCTAATATATCGAGTCTGTTTGAATTAACGTTAGCAACGAACTTGTGATTAAGAACGATATCTGGATTACTGAAATGGCTCAACAGGGCTTGATTTCGCCCTTTGAGCCAAGCCTAATCCGAAAAGTGCAAAAAGATGAGTCTGTAGCGGTTCAACCTGTAATTAGCTACGGTTTGTCTTCTTATGGTTACGATATACGCCTTTCCCCGGCTGAGTTCCGCATTTTTCGCCACATTCCCGGAACTGTAGTTGATCCTAAAAACTTTAATCCCGATAATTTAGAGCCAACAGCACTGCATACTGATACCAGTGGCAGTTACTTTATTTTACCTGCTCATAGTTATGGACTTGGGGTTGCTCTAGAAAAGCTGGAGGTTCCTGAGAATATTACAGTAATTTGTATAGGTAAATCAACTTATGCAAGATGCGGTATAATTGCAAATTTAACGCCTGCTGAGGCTGCATGGCGAGGTCATTTAACTTTAGAATTTTCTAATTCTTCTAGTGCTGACTGTCGCATTTACGCTAATGAAGGCGTGGTGCAATTGCTATTTTTAGAAGGTGAACCCTGCGCTATTAGTTACGAAGCACGTCAGGGAAAATATCAGGATCAGCAAGAAATTGTGACTTTGGCTCGTATTTAGACTAAATGATATCTAAAAAATTACACAAAATATAGAACTTAAATCTATTCACCAATTGCACTGCTGGTGATAATTTGATTGCAGATACATCTAGTGGGCAATTGCGTTTAGCGTGGCTTAAAGCGATTTTTTTATCGCACTTCTAGCCATACCTGTAAATCAGCCAAACTAGCAAAATCTAACAGTGCTTCACTCAAATCTTCCAGAACAGGCAAAGGTAAACCAGAAATTGAGGAGCGTATTTCCTCAGAAAGTTCCCCAAATCGCTTAGTTAATTGCCGAAGAATGAGGTTAGCTGTTGCTTCCTCACGTCCTTCTTCACGTCCTTCCTCACGTCCTTCTTCCTTAATCTCTCGGTAAACTCGCGTTTCCTTAAGCGTGATTCCTAGCATAGACTCTACCTCCGCTTGAGTTAATTGTTCAAACCTATACACCATGATCGTCGTTATTAATTCAATTATGGCGCGACTCGATGGTAATAGCACTTCTTGAGCAGTTCTTGTTAACAAATACCTTGCTTCTTCTGGTGCTTGTTCTTCATCCACTGTAGTTAATACCATCAAGGCTACCCATATAGGTAATTGACGAATATCTCCTAATTCATCTAAATACACCCGATGTATTTGTTCACCGTTCAGCAATGAACGATGAGGATGAATATCGCCCTTCGGGTTCAGCAGTTACTCTACTTGGGGGAACCCCAAGACCGTACTGCTTCACTTTGTTCGATACTGCGCGACGGGTAAATTATCACTGCTTGCCAGTCGCTAAATCGGGCACGGTTGCGGTAAAAATATAACGAAGATTCAGCCCATACTCTCTCATAAAGTTGTTCATCTTTTTGGAACTGAACCTCGCAAAAATATACAACTCCAGCACCATCGCTTTCAGGCGGTAGAAATACCCCGTCAATTTCAAATTTTGGTTCTTTGACTGCGACTGAATCAAAACGATAACTATCCGCATTAGTTGGAGGATTTGTCAACAGTTCAAATAGTAAAGTTGGAGACTGTTGAAACAGTTTGTAAAATATTGAGTCTCGACGCATGAAAACATTTTACTAATTTTTTATTTATGATTTTCTGGTGGCTGTTTGGACAATTCCTTTGAACTAGAGCGTGATAGCTCAATCAATCCAAGTGGGACATTCTCAATCCAGATTATGGTGCAAGTCTGGCCTTACCCAGACGCTGTTTTTCATACCATTGTGCGATCGCAGGTGCCCAATCTTCAAAATGAGGCCACATCATTTCACACAACTTCTGAATTTCAAGTTGAGCATCTTTCTTATTTCTCAGGTCACAAAAATGTAAGAAAGACCTTAAATTGAAGCTAACTACAAAATGCTGGCGATAATCAAAAGGCACTTTACCTCTTGCGTGTTCTTCAGACATTCCAGCCTCAAAATCAGCTTGATATCGTTTAGCTGCTTCCAGACACCACGCCAAATCTGCTGCCCGTTGCTCTGGTGAATAATGGTATTTTTTGCCTTGTCTATCAGTGTAATAACCAACAGGGCGTAGGTAAAAAACATCTTCTATGTCTTTCTTACCTTCTAGTACATCAATAAATTGGTTGCCTGTGTACCTGAAAGACTGAACATCAAATGATACTCCTACACGATGAGTACGAGCCTGCTGCATAACACTGTGGGGAAAGTAACCACAGTTGAAAACAATCTGAGGATGCTCTAGAGGCCCATAGTGTCCCCTCTCACCTGCTAAAAGTCGCTTAACAATAACTTCGCCGCTTTGTGACTCCGACGGCCAGGAGTCGCGCTCATCAAACACGAACCCATCAGTATAGTCCTGGTGCATCGCGGCATAAATCACCTGCTGCGGGTTTGGCGTTTTGGCAATAACCTCTACTCGAAATCGATGCATTAGTTTTGGGAGTGGATTTGTGATTGAAAGTGCTTATGCAGAAGAAGCGAAGCCTGTTTGTTAGACATGGCTTTGAACTCGATCCATTATCATATCTCTGCCTTGGACTTCTACTTGAGGAGATTAAGATACTTTACAAATATTAATAACTTTGTTACAGTTGTTTACATAAAGAGAAAACAGGGAAAATCCATGCGTACAAGCACTGCTATAATTGACGACCAAGGCAAACTGAACAACTTTGCGATCGAGCCAAAAGTTTATATAGACGAGCAAGGCGATCGCACTGGTTTTACTCCCTATGCAGAAATGCTCAATGGTCGTTTAGCAATGATTGGTTTTGTTTCTCTGATAGCATTAGAAGTATTCACAGGACACGGTATTGTTGGTGTTTTGGCAAATCTTTAAAAACTAATTTTTGATAACTTAATTCTCAATAAATATTAAGAGACGGTAGGTTTACTGTCTCTTCTTTTATGGAAAGCTTAGTGCTAGAGTGAATATACTGATAGCAAAAGCCCTTATTAGCGTAAAAATATTAGGTGAACTATGGCTTTAACTGCTTCAACTATGTTGCCACTAGGCACAAAAGCACCAGATTTTGATCTACCAGAAGTTGTATCTGGAAAGGCAACTTCACTTTCTACCTTTGCAGATAAAAAAGCGCTGTTGGTAATGTTTATTTGTCGGCATTGCCCATTTGTAAAGCACATCCAACAAGAATTAGTGCAGTTAGGAAAAGATTATTTTACAAGTGATTTAGCGATCGTTGCTATAAGTGCTAACGATGCCAAGAATTATCCAGATGATGCGCCAGAGTCGTTACAAGCATTTGCCACCGAACAAGGGTTTAATTTTACCTTATGCTACGACGAGAGTCAGGAGACGGCAAAAGCTTACACAGCAGCTTGTACACCTGATTTTTTTGTATTTGACGATCAACGCAAACTGGTTTATCGGGGACAATTAGATGATAGCCGTCCCAGTAATGGTAAACCTGTAACAGGCGCAGATTTACGCGCAGCTATTGAAGCAGTGCTAGCAGGCAAACCTGTTACAAGCGACCAAAAGCCGAGTGTTGGTTGCAATATTAAATGGAAACCCGGAAACCAACCCAGTTATTTTGGTTGAAAGCGGCTATATCAGCTTATTCATAACCGATCTTGCAACACCCGATTAAAATTGTATAGCGATCGCTCTGTTGTTTTCTGAGAGTGACAAAAAGGGCTATTTTTTCTAACTAATTGCCTTCTTTTTCTTCAACCATATTCCCAACAACCCGGTAGTAACTACAATTCCTCCAGTAGTCGATGGCTCAGGCACAGACAGAGGTTTTACACTCACATTGTCTAAGTATAAGAAACCATAGCTAGCTCTACCACCCAACTTTAACTCTGTCGATGATTGTGTCGCCACAAAATTTAAGTCATATTGTGTGAAAGGACTTCCAGCAACATTTGTAGTATTTATTTTATCAAAAACTTGATTTCCATCGACAAATGCCTGAAATATGTTATCGACTTGACTGCTATCTTCGTCTGTTCCTAAAAAGAAACTGAGATTATAGTTACTACCGATAGTTGTAGCCAAATTCTGGGATATATAAGCAGGATTTACAAACGAACCAATTGATAAACCTTGATTACCACTCTCATACTCAGGAAAATTGTTAATTCTAATCCCTGATGTATCGATCGGATCACCAGATTTAATCCAGTCTGTAACATTAGGATTTGGAACATTGGGGTTGTTAGGATCTACGAGTGGGTCGAGTTCAAAGCTTCCGTTCCTAACAAGTTCTACTGCTTGTGCTGCTGTATTGTAAGTATTGGTAATCACAGCAGTGCTAGCTAAGGTAGTAGTAACACTAAAAACAATAATTGAGAGTTTTTTAGTTATCTTCATGAAACTTGACTCCAAATAATTTCAAATTCTGACAATTCAAACAAGTTGATAGTTACATATATTACTTTTTCAAGCTAGTTTGAGGTTTTGTAGTAAGCACTTTAAGGCTTATAAAATAAAGTACTAAAGTTCTTACTACGAATTATTAAACTTGACAGACTTCTAGATAAGGTTTAATTAATCATCCCCATCATCTATCACTTCATCCCCATAGTTTTCTCCTTGATGTTCAGGTGTAGCTTTGACACTCACATCATCCAAATATAAAAACGCATACTTGGCTATGGAACCAAACTTGATCTCTGTGGATGTTGCTTTCGCTTTAAAATCTAAGGTGTATTGCGTATAGGGTTGATAAGGAGTATCCTTTTTCACAAAAACCTTTTTTCCACCTATAAAAACCTTAAATTTATTCTTCAGGTTAGGTGCTTCCTCTATGGATGCAAAATAGTAAGTAAGTTGGTAGTGTTGACCAGGAATTGTAGGGATAGTCTGTGATATGTAGCTAATACCTGAAAATGAACCAAGCGATAAACCTTGATTGCCAGTGTGAGGAAAGTTGCTAATTGTAACACCTGATATATCTATCGGCTCACCAGATTTAACCCATGCTGTAACATTTGAATTTACAATGTTAGGATCATTAATATCTGCGAGAGGATCGGTTTCAAATCCCCCGTTGATAATTAGCTCTTGTCCTTCGGTTTGTGCTTGTACTGCCGACTTATAAGTATTGGTAATTACAGCAGTAGAAAGGAATGCAGTGGTCAAACTGCAAACAATAATTGAGAGTTTTTTAGTGAACTTCACGAGGCATTACTCCAAATAGTTCAAAATTCATGACAACGACCACTTAATTGATTTACTTTGTCGTAACTAAGGCGCAAGGAACCCATAATTATTTCTGAAGATATTCTGGGCAGTAGTACCAGTTAAGTAGTTAGAAAAACTCTGTGCTGTCGTTAAAACTGTAGTTCTGGTGAGTATACCCAGTGGATAGACAATCGGATCGCTCTCTGTTGTTAGGGCAGTTTCTACAACTCTTACCTTGTTAGAAATGGCAGCATCAGTTTTGTAAACGGCACCTGCATCGATAGTTTTATTTACACCTCCAATAGTGACAGAAGCTTTATTTTCAACAGCAGTTAAAACATTACGCACATTGCTAGCAAGGTATAACTTAGGGGTAAGAGTAATGAAAATACCCCGACTAGTAAGAACCTGTTTGGCATAATTTCCTGCTGGCACAAGTGGAGGAGTGCCTGTGTAGTCACCTATAGCAACACCACTAATATTGGCATTCGTTAAACCATTGAAGCTGGTGAGAGCAGCACTACCAGCACTAACAGGAGGTGTCGTAGGAGCAATCAAAACTAGACGGTTTCTGACAATGTTCTTCCGGCTACCTGCTACCAACTTGCTTGGGCTTGCATTCTGCAAGACATCTATTTGGTCGGTAGCAGCAGAAATGAAAATATCTGCTGGGGCTCCCGCTTGTATTTGACTCAGTAAAGTACCAGAAGCACCAAATGTATAAACAACGTTGACAGTCGGGTTAGCATTTTGGTACTGAGTTTTAATTGCATTCAGTGCGTTTGTTAAGCTGACAGCCGCATACACGTTAAGCGTGGTTGTGGAGCTTGCTGGCGATAAATGAACAAATTGAAAGCCGATTACCAACATCATGCTGGTAACTGCTGTAGCCATCCAAGCAATAAGTCTTCTTCTGTTCATGAAAGTTATAGTTTGGGGAAATATTACCTAGAAGTGTCATTGTTGACATAAATACATTACGTACAGACAACAGAAAATTAACTGCACGAAAGATAAATCTCATTTAGAGAGAGTTTTGACGTAATTCCTACGCACGAAAAATTCTGGAAATAAATAAACGGACTCGCAATTCCTAAAAGCATTAGCTATGATGAGCCGTTATTATTTCCAAGTAGAATTACACAAACAGAAAGTGAAATGTATTTAGTGATGAAATAATATCAGTTAAACGCGCTGATTACCAACATTTTTGGTTATAAAATCCTGACAAAAGCTTATAAAAGAGAAGCAGAACTTTAAAAATCCCCTGAATTACCTGTCTATCATAGGTTTTTTGTAAAATAGTCATAAATCACTAAAATAAATTTTTACCAACAAAGTATTTAAAAACGATTTTTTACCTAATTTAGTTGGTAGTATTTTTGTGTACTAGTGATGTACTAATATTAGTGAAAAGCGATCGCACTTACCGATGTGTAAAAAAGAATGAGCTATGTCTGCGGCGGTAAACGACGAGTATAATTCTCTATTTGTATAAAAATATATATAAACTCTTATGATATCAATAAAAAAATTGATTTGACCTACGCCTAACGATAGATAGATTTTATTGAATAAATGGTTTAGATTTGTAACAAGTTACACAGAACTAGGTAAAGCACATGGCCAACATAATTGACACTGCTACTAATAACGGTTCTTTCAACACTCTAGTTGCAGCAATCCAAGCCGCTGGTCTGGTAGATACACTGAATGGCAGTGGTCCATTCACCGTGTTTGCACCCACTGATGAAGCATTTAACAAGCTTCCAGCAGGTACAGTAGACGCATTACTTCAAGATATTCCTAAGCTAAAGAAAATCTTGACCTATCATGTAGTCTCAGGTAAAGTACTGGCTGCTGATGTAGCTAAACTGAAGACAGCTAAAACAGTTGAAGGTTCAGATGTAAAAATTGACGCTTCCAATGGCGTTAAAATCAATGATGCAACAGTTGCAGCAGCAGATGTTGCTGCTGATAACGGTGTCATCCACGTAATTGACACAGTTTTGATTCCTGCATAAGCAAACTTCAGAATAGCGAATGCTATTTCTGGGGTGGCGACTACCTATAGTCGTTTCTTTATTAAAATCTGGTTGAATGTTTTTTAGTAAACACAACTACCAACAAATCCATCTAGATCGTGTCTAGATGGATTTATTGTTTAATTAAGTGTAATTAAATTTTTAGTTTTGCTAAACCCAAATAACGGATACCTTCAGGGGAAATATCAAAACGGCAAGGTAGGACTTCTAAACCAAGAGCGATCGCATCGCGCAATAATTTACCATAGACAGGATCTGTGCGATCGCCAGGGGAAAACTCTGTACAATCACCGCGATTAATGAAGTAAAGCATCACCGCACGAGTTAGAGGTAGCAACGCCATTAGTTCTCGCAAGTGCTTTTGTCCTCTGGTAGTTTCTGTGTCGGGAAATAAAGCTCGTCTCCCCTCAGACAAAGTTGTATTTTTCACTTCTAAATAAATCGGGCGTTCCTCATCACTCCCCGTCAAGAAAAAATCCACTCGACTTTTTTTATCTAGTCCATAAACCACTTCGCCCTTGATTTGGCTATACTCACCCAATTCTGGGAAAAGATATTTTGCCAAAGCTAGCTTTACCACCCGATTGGGCAAAAAAGTATTTATGCCTACCCAAGTCGGCTCATTGTCATGTACTTGAATTAGTTCTAAAGTGTAAGCCAATTTGCGGTTAAGATTATCACTTTTGGAAAGCTGTACAGCACTTTGGGGAGTTGAGACACCAGTCATTGGCCCTGTATTAGGACAGTGTGCTGTCACTATTTCGCCAGAAGTAAGTTGAACGTCAGCAAAAAACCGCTTGTAACGCTTGAGTAAAATACCCGGATACAAAGTTGGGTAACGGTAAAGCCAATCCATCATTATAAAACCTTGTTGCTGCTAGTAAATATACGTCGATTCCTTACCCACTGAACTCTCGACAGCAAATATTTTCAGTAGCAACTTCACCGTGCGACAGAAATCAAGCAACTTTATATATCATAGATTGTCAACTTTTGTAGTTAAATTGACAACATAGTAATAAAAAGTAGCATATACTAAGGATTATAAGCCTCCCATCAAAAATCCGGGAGATTTCAACGTGCAAGGAGGTAAATCCTATGCAAAAATTAGGGACAGCAACGGAATTAGAATATGCTTTTCTGTTTACTCTAAGAAAAGTAAATTCAATCAATCTAGAAGGTTTCAAGCCATTTTTTAGTAATATGCCTATTGATCCTTACATCAAAGGCAACTATCGTTCCAGAAGATTATCTCGGTTTACAGTTTCTGGAAATCAGTTAATCAAATTACCTCATGGCTATCTCTTTCAAAGTAAAAAGTATAATCCATTAGTGGGTGATATAAAAAGAGAGTTCGCAGAATTAGATGATGGACTCATAGAACTTGATATTTTTAGAAATCTCGTCTTAGCATTTAGTGATTCTTGTAAACTTCATCCTGAAGCGGAAATTGGGGTTCATCAAATTAGAACTATTTGTTCGTTAGATAATTTGGGCAATCCAGCACCTGAAGGTATCCATCAAGATGGTACTGATTTTATTGGCATATTTTCAGTAGATAGAGATAATATTCAAGGTGGAGAAACACATCTATATGCTGCTAAAAAAGAAAATCCTGTATTTAGCAAAGTTCTAAATCCGGGAGAACTTTTATTAGTTAACGATCATGATTTTTTCCACTTTACCACTCCTATAAAACCACAGTATGACGCTCAAGGAAGTAGGGATGTTTTTGTACTGACTTCTCCTAGCTTGCTTTCGGAATAATTTTAGTCAAATGTAAATATTTTGCAATCTACCAGATATGGGGAATTGAATGTAGTCATTTCCCCAGCTTTTTTGTTTGGAATTGGAAATAATCTAGCTGAGAGTGGTTTATCTAACTTGATGGCTAAAGTTGCGATATCAATTAATAAAGCTGCAATTTTTTCTATTGTTATATCACCCGGAATCGGAACTGTATCTAGTCCACAACCACAAACTGCTGAATATAATAATAAATTTGTAATATCATAAGTTTGCTCATTAGCTCTGGTAGCCAGTCCCACATCTTCACAAACTGGAAGCATCAGCCCAGAGTAACCACAGATTTTGACTGATACATTTTTCAGTACACGAGTCAGCATACCAGAAATGCTGAGAGTTCCAGAATGCCCAAACTTACCATTAATCAATTTTTCATAAGCAAAAGCAATACTGTTTTTCTTGTCCAAGGATGGGGCTAAAGAGGTATCAATTCCTGCATAAGTAACGGCGAATCTATCAGATATTTTTTCGGAAATAACTGCGACTTGATTTAATTCAGATTCTAAAAGTAATTGCAGGTTTTGCTCTCCTGTTATCATATTGTTAGCTTGTGTAAATGCTTGCATTACCAAGTCACCTAACTCTAAACCTATAGCGAAAGATATCTTACCTCTATGGTAGGCTGTAGGAAAAAATGGGATACCTGGCTGACAGTTTGCCCATGCACAAAAACGAAAATTACCATAACCATTTTCACTTTCTTGGGAAATACGTTTAATAGCTTTAGCGGATTCTCTAGCATTCTCAAAATTGATGCCAGTTTCTCTGTCGCCAATTTTGCTAGAGCAGTAAATAATCGATGTATTTTTGTTGATATCTGGAATTATATTTATAGTTTCAGGCTTACTGGCATAACCAATATTGAAAAAGCTGATATTCAAACTTTGGCAAAGTTGTTCTAGAGTTTGAATTTCATTGATAATTTCGATTTTTGACAAACCTTGCAGATATTCTTCCCAGCTATTAGTGGCGATTCTAGTTGTTTGTACTTCGTATCCTTCTTTTTCAAAGAGAATCTTTGCTTGCTGATTAAAGTCAGCAGCTTGCTTAATTGTTTCCTGATCTTGTAAAGATTGAAGTGATATACCTGTTGTGATAGTTCTGATTTTCATTGGTATAACTAATTATTGATAATATTAATCAAAGTTTTAGCCAAGATTTTTACTAAATCTAACTGTAGAATCTGGAGCCTACAATATTCAATTGCATGAATATCGCCGATAAAATTTCCCGTGTGTGTTCGTTTTAATTCACTGCAAATCCGAAATGAACCAAAGCCACGCTGAATACTTAGAATATTAAGAGTGAGTGGATAGGTTAGGCTACGAAGCAAGCTTGCTGGAATTCAACTAACTGAATCAACCAAACAAATGTTATGAATGACGAATTTTACAATAGAGGATTGGAAAAGGCTAGGAGAAAAGACTACGCCGGAGCAATTGAGGAATTTAGCCATGCTTTACAACTGACACCTTACTTTACCGAAGCTTACTTGCAAAGAGGTTTAGCATATTATGACTCAGGAGCTATCCTTAAGGCTGTTTCAGATTATACCGAAGCTCTAAAGCTGAATCCTGAGAGTGTAGAGGCGTATTATTGTCGTGGATTGGCTAGGGTGGCGCTGAAAAATTTACCGGGGGCGCTAGAAGATGTTGAACGTGCTATTCGTCTCAATCTCAATTATGCTGCGGCTTATAATCTGCGAGGGATGGTGCGGCGCAAACAGGGTTATGTTCAAGATGCGATCGCTAACTTTAAAAAGGCTGCACAATTATATCTAGAACAACAGGATAAAGAAAACTGTCGTCTATGTTTGGAACGAATTAAACAGCTACAACCTCAAGAATTACCTGTTGTACAACAATCGCATTCCCCAAATGCACCAATTTTATCCACCAATGATTATTTCACCCAGTTATTAGAAAAAGCTGAAAAGGGAGATACCCAAGAGGCACTGGCTGATTTAAACTGGGTATTGAAAGCCGATTCGCAAGATGCCCAAGCTTACTGCTGTCGTGGGGTTGTGCGTTGTAAAATGGGAAATTATCGTGAAGCGATCGCAGATTTTAATCAAGCATTGCGACTAAATTTTCAAGATGCCATTGTCTATCGCAACCGAGGTAAAGCCCGTTCTATATTGGGAGATCATCAAGGTGCGATCGCGGATCTTAATCAAGCAATCCAGATGCAACCACAAGATCCTCTAGTTTATATTGCCAGAGGTAATGCCTATCGCACAACGGGCAACTATCTGGGTGCAATTCAAGATTACACCCAAGCGCTGCAAATAAATCCTGATGATGCTCAAGCTTACTACAATCGTGGCATTGCCTATACTTGTTTAGAAGAAATGCAAAATGCCGTGGAAGATTATCAACGGGCGGCGAGTATTTTTTGTGAACAAGAAGACTGGGGAAATTATCAACAAGTTTTAAGTAGCCTAGAAAAAATCCAGAAATTTAGTCCCCAGTCAAAAAGGCAAAAGTATAACCTGCTACATCAGCGACTTTTGGGTATGGTTGGGGGATATTGGGAAATTGCCGAAAGATTGATTCAGCAAAAACAGGATTATCATCCTGGTATGTCAGACGAGTGGTATTTGCAAAAAGTGATTGATGATTTAGAACGCGATCGCGGGAGATAAAATATGAAGAAGGCAGGAGGAGGAAAACTGGCCTCTGCAATAACTATTTTCATTCATAAATGCCACTAACTATAAACGTAAATTCACCCGTACAAGTGTACGGGTGAAGATGCGATCAATCACTTGCGATTGGCTTATCTGTTACCGAGTTTAACTAACTACCGCTTCAGCTTTTTCCTCGGCTTTTTCTTTCACTAGCACATAAGGCTGTTCTGCACCTTGTGCGAGATATTCAGCTAACTGACTTTCAATTTGATCGCGCACAATTTGGCGATACTCTAGAAAATGCTCGTTGTGGGCGCAAGCAGAGATGTAATGCTCAATCACTCCAGGATTATGCTTGAGAATGCTAAACAAATGGTGCCAGAATTTCCAACGGGTTTCCCGTTTGATTCCTTGTCGCCAAATTACAATCAACAAAGCTTTTACAACCACCCACTCTGGCATTTTTGCTGGCGCTTTCCAACTCGGCAAACCCATCATCAAGAAACAGCGATAGGTTCGATCCAAGTACTGCACTGGGTCGTATAAAGTACAAAATGCTTCAATATATTCTCGTGCCAGTTCTTCTAGGGGGCGGGTGGGCAGGAAGTTCATCAATGTTGTTTGGTTGATGTTGGCACTTTGACTTTCCCGCAGTCGTCCTTCCTTTTTCAGGCGATGCCAAAGCGCAGTGTTAGGTAGCGCTTGCAACATGGCAAAAGTAGTTGAGGGAATGGCCGCTTGTTCCGCAAAACGGACAATGCGATCGCCTGCCCCTGCTTTTTCCCCATCAAAGCCGATAATAAACCCAGCCATTGGGCGCAATCCCGCTTTGATGATGGTTTCCACTGCCTCAGTTAGAGAACTGCGAGTATTTTGAAACTTCTTGGTCATTTGCAAACTATCCTCATCCGGCGTTTCAATTCCCAAAAACACCGCCGAGAAACCAGACTCAACCATCAACTCCAACATTTCTGCGTCTTGGGCTAAGTCAATTGAAGCTTCAGTGTCAAATCGGAAGGGATACTTGTGTTCTGCCATCCAGACTTTTAACTCTTTCAGCAACAATTTCACATTTCGCTTGTTGCCAATAAAGTTGTCATCCACCATGAACACACCCCGCCGCCAACCCAATTCGTAGAGGTAATCTAACTCTGCTAACAGTTGGGCTGGGGTTTTGGTGCGCGGTTTGCGCCCGTAGAGAACAATAATGTCACAAAATTCGCACTGGAAGGGACACCCACGCGAAAACTGCACCGACATCATGTCATAAGCATTCAATTCCAATAAATCAAAGCGAGGTATTGGCGTGCTTGTGACATCAGGTTTTTCTGTGGCGCGGAAAGTTCCAGAAGTTTCACCCCGTTGAATTGCCTCAATAAACATGGGCAGAGTGATTTCCCCTTCATCCAGAATCAGAAAATCTGCGCCAACATTTTCAACTTCGTGAGGTACAGAGGTGGGGTAGGGGCCACCGACTGCGACTAACTTGCCACGTTTTTTGGCTTCCTGGATTTGTTCAAGTAAATCTTGTTTCTGGACAATCATCGCAGAGAGAATTACTACATCTGCCCATGCCCACTCTTCTTCTGTTGCTGCGCGGATGTTGCGATCTACCAGCTTGAATTCCCATTCTTGGGGCAGAATCGCCGCTACTGTGACTAAACCCAGAGGTGGTAATAAAACTTTGCGATCGACTAACTCTAAGATTTTTTCATAAGACCAAAAAGTTTTAGGAAATATTGGATACACTAACAAGATTCGCATGTAGTATCAATCCTCACACTTTGATTGTTATCCCACTCTAACGAAAATAAAGAGCTATTGACTTTTTATTAAAGTTGTTTTATCTTACCACCGATATTTTTCCCTTTAATGGGCGGCTAGCGACTGGAATTCTTGCAGCTAATCGGCAAAAAGAAACGCACATTGAAACAGGAATCAGGAGATTTATGGTTTTTCTCACTACCACCAGGCTGCAAACTAAATTCATATCAGTAGGACTTGGGCTAATACGGTTCGCTTAAGGCAAGAGACGCGATAAATCGCCGTCTCTACAAAGGACTGATTATTGTAAAGACGGCGATTTATCGAATCTTTGCGATCTGGGGCGTGTCATTAAAAAACCTTATCCGAACCATATTGGGACTTAGGCAGAAGAACTGTCGGCTTATCTTTGCAAGAAATAACCGTTATCATTAGCAAATAATAGATATTTTCTCAATCAGCACGTTGAACGCCACTAATTTTTAAAACATCACTCATGGTTGTACAATAATTTGGCAAGCCGAAGCTATCAGGATTGATGAATTTTTCATAAGTGAAATGCCGATAGTTCATACAAAATCTATCCCAAGCAGCCATTTGAATACGAAATAGAACAATAATCAAATTAGCCAATGCTATAGATATGGGAATGCGAAAGTAAATCTTTTTGCCCAGATAAGCACAAACTTCTTCTACTGCTTGATTAGCAGTTAAGGGTGCTTGACCCAAAACAAACCGACGTGGTTGATCGTTCTCGGCAGGATGATCGATTAAATATCGCACTACAGTGGCAATATCTCGTCCGTGGATAAAGTGAAAACTGCCATCTGCTTCCAAACAGCGAATTAAATTAATATATTTCGTCACTTCTGGAATACCAGATGTGACAGCAGAATAAGGTTTATTCGCATCACCACCTAACACTACAGTAGGAAATACTGTGGTAATTTTGGGTGCGATCGCTAATTTTTCTTTTTTCTGTAAGCACTCATATTTAGAACGGATATAATCTGTGCCAATTTCCCCGGCTTCTTTTAATGGTTGATTGTAGCGATCCAAAACGCTAGCTGTCGAAAAATAAATTACCTGCTGGCAACGTTCTGGATCTAGCAGTTCGAGCAATTCTATAGTTTTGACGACATTAATATCAAATGTCTCATCACCACCCCATGCTGTGGCTGTGAGTATCGCCGTATCAATTGTGTATAGCAAATCGGCAAACTGGCGAATATTTTGCATATCACCTTGCAAAATGTTGATACCTGAACGGGCTTTAGTATCAACTTGCAGTTTGCTTGGGTTCCTAACTAGCAGATACAGTTCGTGATCTGTTTCTTTAATTAAGGCTTCTGTTAAATAATGACCTACACAACCACTTGCACCAGTCACTAAGATGCGTTTCTGGCTCATAAAAAATTTATCAAACGTTAGGAGTTAAAACTAAAGAGTTAAGAATAAAGTTAAAAGTTCCGAATTGCAACTGATAACTTATAACTCTGGAAATTTTAGATTTTGAATTTTGGATTTTGGATTGAAAGAAAAATCTAAAATCTAAAATCTAAAATCTAAAATTGTATGACTCCTAATTCTTAACTCCTGCAAGATTCAATTCCTTTGCGGTTTCAAAGAAGAAAGCGACATTTTCTTCGGGAGTTTCTGGAAGGACACCGTGACCGAGATTGAGAATATGACCCCAATTACCAGCTTTGCGAACGGTATCGAGAATGCGATCGCGGATAAACTGTTTAGAGCCGAATAGCACGCCAGGATCAAGATTTCCTTGAACTTTGACTTGCTTACCCAATCTTGCCCGTGCATCTGCCATATCCACTGCCCAGTCTACACTGACAATATCAGCGCCAGATTGTGCCATTCTCTCCAACACACCCGCACTACCGCTAACTAGCAAAATCAATGGTGTATCAGGGTGGGTTTGTTTGACTTGCTGGAAAACTCGCTGCTGATAGGGAAGAGCAAAGGTGTCATAATCTTGAGGACTCAATTGACCCGCCCAAGAATCGAACATTTGCACAACTTGAGCGCCAGAGTCAATTTGGTAGCGGGCATAGATGGCGATCGCATCTGCTAGTTTAGATAACAGTTGATGCAGTATCGTCGGATCTGAAAATGCCATATTTTTGATGATGGAGTAGGTTTTAGAACCTTTTCCCTCAACAGCATAAGCTGCTAACGTCCACGGCGCACCCACAAAGCCCAACACCGTTGATTTATCGCCTACTTCCGAACGCAGCGCTTGCAAAATTGTCTTGATAAATGGTAGAGCTGCTTCTGGTTCTAAAGGATGCAGAGCATCGATTTGTTCTTGAGTGCGGAGGGGCGAGTGAATGATTGGCCCTTTACCCTCGGCGATATCCATGTCAATGCCCAAACCAGGTAATGGGGTGACAATATCAGAAAATAAAATTACTCCGTCTGGTTGGAAGGCTTTCCACGGTTGCAAGGAAACTTCAATTGCTACATCTGGAATTTCCGAGCGATCACGAAATGAAGGATACTTCTCTCTTAAGTCTCGATATGCTTTCATATATCGTCCCGCTTGTCGCATCATCCATACAGGGGGACGATCTACTACTTCACCACGAGCAGCCCGTAAGAGATGAGGAGTCGTTGAATAAACACCCATTTATTACTTCATCCTATTTATGCCACTGTTTAGCTTATCATTCTGGGATTACGCTTTTCCAGCAGGTTTTCAGGAAAAGGTGAATAGCAGGGCATAATAGTAATATTTTATAATATTTTGATTATTTGGATATAAGCGCTCGGTTGGCTTGACTACAGTATTAATGCCAGCAAGTGCTACAATTAATTGTTTTTTTGGCTTATTCTATGAAATTATTGCTTTGAGTCCCAGGTAGAAATGCACCTCTCACTTCTGCATCAAGGCAATGTTTGAGGAAAACTGCATAATAAAATGTGTCTCTATACATGGCATAGAGACACATCCTTAAGGTTTGGTTTTTCAACAGGGATCTGGATAAATTTATCCTTTCACTGCCACTTTATGTTGTGAGCGTTTGAAGAGTGACATCATACCACAAGCACCTATTGCTAACACACCTAACATTGCACTAGGTTCAGGAACGCTGGCTAGTCTATAGGCATGGTTATCTGTTTCAAAAGCAACACCATTTGAGCGCATCACAACTCGATCAAATGTTTCTCCTGTATCAGCGATTATATTAATAAACTTATTAGCATCAGAGCTAGTCCAGCTACCATTAGCTATAGCAGTTGGCACATCTGCACCACTAAAAGTCTTTATCAACTGATTACCTTTATAAATGTCAACAAAGTTGTAATCATCCAATGAACCTGCATAAAAACCGAAGTAATTAACAGCTTCTTTGAAGTTAAGATTAACAAAACCACTGTTGCCTGCAACATTCTTATCTTTTGGAGCAATTGTTAGAAATTTTGTGTTATCCCCATAAGGTGAGGCGTATTGACCAGATACGCTACCTTGAACAATGTTAGTAGTAATATTAGAGTAAGTAACAAATCCATTAGGATCATTTGCTGTGCCATCATCAAAGGTGACAGTTTTGGTATTAGCGTAGCTAGAAAACGGGCCAGTGTTGACTTGCAGAGTTATGGCACTAGCTGGATTCGCACTTATGACGACAGCAGTTGTTCCAAGTAAAGCCAAGGAGATTTTTTGCAGCATTCTAGTAATAAATCTTGAAGAACACAAAGATAATTAAGACTGAACTTTTCTTGAAACCTAGCTATGTAAAACTAGTTTCATTACTCGCACAACCTAGAAGAAAATCAAGAAGTATTATTTCTTTCTATATAACTGTTGTCGAGTACAACAAGCTCGAAGATGTAAGTTTATCTTGATGCTTTGTAATACTATTGTGATTTTTTCAACTCGCAAAAGATACGGTATATACACCAAGATTTCTTTAAAGATTCAGTGAAGGGTCTTGTGCCATTTT
Organism: Nostoc sp.; assembly: GCF_036917775.1. Lineage (GTDB taxonomy): Bacteria > Cyanobacteriota > Cyanobacteriia > Cyanobacteriales > Nostocaceae > Nostoc. Next base: position 20,130 of record NZ_JBALEQ010000052.1, on the reverse strand, counting down.
AGTGAGCAGGACAAACGCATCTAAGATTACTCTTGATCGCAACTAAGGTTAAAAGATTATTTATAAAGTAAAAATAAAATTTCTGTAGGGAAGCCACTACGTTGGGTAATGCCGACTTGTACCCCTACGGGGAAGCAAGCTACGCTCTTAGCCATTCCCACAGGGTAGCAACTGGCGTTGTGTTAGGCATATATCTATGACGGGCGACTCTTAAGCCTTTAGCAATGAGCTTAAGTTAATGAGATTAATCCTGAATTTATTGAGAATATACTGCTCTTATTGACATAAGAGACTCGCTTTTAAAGAGTGGCAAATAATAGAAAATAGGGACTGACGAGTGAGAAATAGGATAAAACAAGAATCAATATTTAACTGAGGAGTGGGTATTAGTAATTCTCCCCCTGCTCCCCTATCTACCTAATCTCTCGCTACCCTAATTTCTTATGGAAACTGACTCTAATAGTCCCGATCATGTTGCATCTGCTAAAAACGAGCTTAATTCAGGAAACTTTTTGATTCCGCGATCGCAGCGACAGAGGTTCTTTATTCAGTTTACCTTAATGACCCTGATTGGATGGGTTGTGGGTGGCATTGCCAGTATCGCCTTAGAGAAAATTATTCTCCAAGGCTCACCGAGTATTTCTCTCCAGGTACAAACATGGAGTATTTTGGTCAGAAGTCTCAGTAATGTTGTATTTGCCGTAATTTTTGCTGCTGACCAAGCCCTGATTCTTTACCGATATTTACCGGGTTTACAATGGCTATTTGCGACTAGCATTGGTTGGCTGATTGCCAACGGTGTTTCTACAGCCTGGATTAACTACATTTCATCCATAGCCTCATCATCACCTGAAGAAACTTTTATTTTCGGATTTTTATCTGCGATCGCATATATTATTTCTGGAATTTGGCTGGGTATTAGCCAATGGCTGGTATTGAGGCGATATACAGCAGACATTTGGTGGTGGAATTTTTTACCCTCAATCTCTTTCTTCTTGATCACTATTTTGGTTTGGTTGCTTTTTATTATGCAAAATTTCATTCCAGAAACCTACCGTACTTTTATACTGTATTGGAGTGGACAAGGATTTACAGCAGTGATTTTGGGAGCCATACCAGCAATTGGCTTATGTACCTTGAAAATAAATTCACATCGCCCTAGATGAATTATGTTAGGGCAGGGGTAGCCAGTCCGCGAGCATCACTATGAATTTTTAATATTCCCTGATCGGCATCTAGAGTTACTTCTACACCCACTGGTAAGGCTGCATTGGGGCTATCATGACCAAAAGGTAGGTGAGAGACAACAGGAATCCCCAAATCGCCTAAGCGATCGCGCAGAACTTCTTCTACACTAAAACTAGGCACATTCGGCGGGGCTTGACACCGAGTGAAACCCCCCAAAGCAATCCCACGAAGTTTTGACAAAGAACCACTTAAACGCCACTGTGTCAGCATTCTGTCGATGCGGTAGGGTGCTTCTGTGACATCCTCAAGTGCCAAAATCACACCATCGAAATTTGGTTGTATTGGTGTATTTAAAAGATGAGTTGCTACTGTGAGATTTCCTGGTAGCAAAATGCCAGTAGCAATCCCGCCACCCCAGCCACAACCTTTGAGAGGTTTGAGAGATCGCCCTTCTATCCAATTGAACAATCGCTCGATTGACCAATCTGGCTCATCGGCGAGAGTTGTCATCACTGGGCCATGAAGGCTGGAAATCCCTACGTTATAAAGGCTCCACAAAAGGGCGGTGATGTCGGAAAAGCCAATCAACCACTTTGGAAGTTCTGAGTTTTGTTCCCAATGCCAATTTTCTAAGATGCGGGTGCTACCAAAACCACCTCTGGCGCAGAGGATACCGCGACAATCTGGATCTTGCCATGCTGCTGCTAGCTGGTTACGGCGGTCTTCATCAGTACCTGCTAAATATCCCCATTTTTCATCTATTTTTGGGCTGATTTCTACTTGGTAGCCGTGCGATCGCCAAACTTCTAAACTACGTCCAAACGCCTCAAATTCTCGTAAAGTACCACTGGGCGCAATAACTTTAAGCAAATCACCAGGTTTTAGAGGTGCTGGCAGAATTTTAGATTTCATCTAGATTACAGGGAATCCCAAATTGAATCGAGGTTTGCTTGAGCTTGTTTGAGTGCTTTTTCTGGAGATGCGCCTAACATTGTGGCTTCGATAGCTCGACCTAAACTATCAGACAAACGACTATAGCCAGGAATGATTGGTCGAGAACCCGATACAGACATTTGGTCAATAAAGACTTTCAAGACAGGTTTTTTCTGGAGAAATTCTTGATAAGCCTGACTGTGGGCAGATTTGAGGTTAACTGGTAGAAAACCCGTCCCTATACTCCATTCTGTTTGAAATCCTTCACTCAAGACATACTCTAAAAATTTGAGTGCAGCTTGCTCTCTTGCTGGTGTGGTCTTCATCAAATACATATTTCCAGTGCCCGTCACGGTAGCAGGCTTAACATTTGCAGGTATGGGGAATACCTTATAATCGACGTTGGACTTCATTATATAAGTCCAAGGGCCTGTGATCTGCATAGCAACACGACCTGCAATAAAAGCGTCTTCTTCATAACCTCGCTCTGGGGGAGAAAGGGTTGCTGAACCATCTTTTAATAGGTCTTGCCAAAATTGTAAGGCTGCGATCGCACCGGGATTCGTCAAATTTGGGCGATTATTTGTCACAACTTCTCCGCCAGCACTTAATAAAAAGGGGAACCAACTAAAGACAGTCCATTCTCCCTTTCCTAAAGGCAATAACATTCCGTATTGTTCTGGTCGATTATCACCATTCCGGTCTATGGTTAATTTTTTAGCAACTTCCCTCAACTCTTGCCAAGTCTTAGGAATTTGTGTAATTCCCGCAGCTTGGAAAAGTTTAGGCCGGTAAAAAATACCCATATTAGCGGTAGTAAAAGGGACTGACCATATGTGATTGTCTAATTGCAATTCTTCCAATAAATTAGGAAGAATTTCCGACTTCAGGGGTAATTTTTTCAGCCAATCTTCTAGAGGTCGAATTGCTCCTAATTCTACAAACTGACCTGTAATTTGAGGATAGAATGACAGAATATCTGGAGGCGCATTGCCAACAACTGCTGTTAATATTTTCGGTAATTGTTGATCTAGTTGACCTGCATAGATAGATTCTACATAAACGTCAGTATGAGTCTGATTAAATTTATCTACTAATTTCTCAAACACATCCCGATTAGCAGGGGGACTAATACCTTGCCATAGTGTTAAATGAGTTACACGGTTATCATTTGGTGTTGCACTTGCACAACTAGATAGGAATAGTAGACAAAAACTCAGGATAATTCCAAAAAATGAAGTTTGCCAAGTATCACCTATAAATCTGTGAAAAATATTTTTTATTTGCGATCCAAAAAGGGCGATTTTCATACCAACTAATTACCCAGATTAGGAAATATTTTCCAAAAAAATCTTGGTCGTACTAGTTTCTGCTCTAGTATAAATATAGGTTTGCGGCTCTGTTATTTTTTGAGTTTTAAACATTTTTTCTGCACGCGACCACATATCTGTATCTTCTCCATAGGGAATATTATTAAATCCTCTCAACTCAAAGAATACTTTTCTTTTACCGAAAAATGTTGCCCCCAAAACACACTCTCTAATGTTAATTGTTTCACCAGGTTTAAAATAATCGGGAACTAAAAACTCTTCTTCAATTTCACATCCACCTTCAATCAGGTCAATTTCGGCATTAGCTTTCATATATTCCAACCGTGACTCTAGGTGATTTTTTTTATATACGTCATCACTATCTATAAATGTGATGTAGTTACCGAACGATGCTTGAATACCAGCATTTCTCGCATAACCAGCCTTACGATTTTGATGTTTCAGATAACGGATATTATTGAATTTTTGCAAATAAGGATTGACAACGGTAAAAGTATTATCTTGACTACCGTCATCAACTATGATCAGTTCCCAATCCTTAAAGGTTTGATGGATAACGCTATTGATGCAATTATTTAAATACTCTTCCCGGTTGTATGTACATAATATAACTGAAATTTCTGGAACTAAATCGAAATATATACTACTCATCAGTTGTTTTACAGATTAGATTGTTCAACGTGACTTTAATAACAAACAATAAAAGCGACAGTCACCAGAATTCCGATGAAAATTAAGCGATTGGAGAATGAATAAATCGATTTAAATTACCCACAAAATTGAAAATTCGGTGGTCTTGAATCAGTGACGAGTACTAATTGCTGACTGATTAGATTCTGAATTCTTATTCAAAGTTTTTCCCAGAGTTGGTTCGTTGCGATAATAGCGTTTTCAGCTATGGCATTTTTACTGCTTATCGATTTCAAGAGTCCTACCCATACACTAGTTCGATTGCCATAAATATCATATATAAACTTAAAGCTTTTAAGACTTTCAGCTAAATGGAAATGAGCCTTCATCAGTTTAATCCCTCTTTTTAGCTTTGCTAGAAGTGTATTATTAGGAGATGTACTCATTGCTAAAAATCCTGGGTGAAGTGATAAATAAAGCACTATTGGTTGATAATCTTTAAAAAAGCTGGCTAATGTTGGGATAAGGGAATATTCTCCTCCCTCAATATCTATTTTAATAAATAGAGGTGGCTGCAATCCTTCTTTATTTACAAAGCTTTGGAGATTAATAGATTTAACTAGCCAACTGGTTTTCATATCCGAAAACAAAATACTACTGGTGGAATCTCCTCCTTCCTCTCTACTACCTAGTCGAGTTTCACCAGCTTCAATTCCTATCAAGGCTTCGTAAGTTTTAATATTAGAGATATCTGGATTTAATTTAACGTTAGCCAACATCTCCTTATATGCTATGGGATCGGGTTCAAAGGCAAACGCTTCCTTAGCTAGTTGGGCTGCATAAAGTAAGGTTGGCCCTATCCATGTCCCCACATCTATATATGTGGTATCTTTAGATATAAATCGATCAAATACTTTGAAAGTTTGGGGTTCCCATTGCCCATCATTAACTTCTTTCCAAAAATCCTGATATTGGCTTTTAACAACTTTAAAATATAAACCATTTTTATTGATTAAAAGTGTAGATTCTCCCATTTTTTTAAGTTATAAACAACTGTCAGATTTTACCACATAACTTTTTACAATCTTCTCAGATGCGGATACTGCCAAAACTGCTTCTGCCAGAGAGGATACCACGACAATCAGGATTTTGGGATGCCACTGCTAGCTGTTGAGAGAGCTTTTCAGCATTTACGGCAAGAGAACCCATTTATCATCTATCTGGGGAGTGATTTATACTTGAGAACCAGGCGGTGGTTTTATTTTAGGTTCGCTTTGTATCTAAGTGTATATTTTCCTTAGTTATATTTTGAGTATGAAGTAAATTGCCCCAAATATTAAAGTCAGGGCGACAGAAATCCAAAAGGCAGTCAGAGAAGGAGTTTGCCACACTTCACCTAGAGGCGCAATCAAAAGTGCGATCGCTAGCTATTTGACTAACAGTTTTGAGTTTACCCTAAATATTTGCCCCCGTAATCGTCGTTTGATTCACCCCCCAACCAGCGATCGCCAATATTATATTGTCGTTTCATGAGTCCTAGCTTTTGGCGGCAAAAGATAAATACCCCCAGAGATTAAAGTTAGGGCGACAGAAATCCAAAAAGCAATCAGAGAGGGAGTTTGCCACACTTCACCTAGAGGCGCAATCAAAAGCGCGATCGCAACTATTTGACTAACAGTTTTGAGTTTACCCCAAATATTCGCCCCGGTAATCGTAGTTTGATTCACCCGCCAACCAGCGATCGCTAATTCTCGCGCTAAAATCAAAAACACTCCCCAAGCTGGCACTTTTCCTAGTTCAATAAAAACCAGCAACGGCGCAAGTACCAGAAGTTTATCCACTAAGGGATCGAGAAATTTACCCAATTCGCTAATTTGGTTGAGTTTCCGCGCTAAATAGCCGTCTAGCCAATCAGTTAATGCAGCAACGAGAAAAATCGCCAAACATATCCACTGAGCTTGAGGTGTGGGATTATATAAACCATAAAGTAGAAATGGTATCCCCAATAGGCGAGAGAAGGTAATCCAGTTGGGTATGGTCATAGGGAATTCAAAAATCAAACTTCAAAATTAACAACTGTAAAGCAACAAGCAGCCAAACAAATATGCAAAATCTATGCAGATTAGTGTATCTGAGTGTGACTGCGTGGGAAAATCTGTTTTCTGTAGCTCTCTTAAAACAATACTATGACTGAACACACAGACTCTCAATTCCGCATCGAACGCGATTCGATGGGCGATCGCCAAATTGCTAGTAGCTTTTATTACGGCATTCAAACGCTACGAGCAATCGAAAACTTCCCCATTAGCGGACTCAAGCCTTTAGCTACCTATGTAGATGCTGGATTAATCATTAAAAAAGCTACAGCAATTGTGAATGGAGAACTAAATTGCATTCCCCAAGATATTAGTCAGGCGATTGTCCAAGCAACTGATGAAATCCTGGCTGGGAAATTCCGAGATCAATTTGTCGTGGATGTTTATCAGGCGGGTGCTGGAACATCTCACCACATGAATATCAACGAAGTTTTGGCAAATCGCGCCTTAGAAATTCTGGGTGAAGAAAAGGGCAATTACAAACGTGTTAGTCCTAACGATCACGTTAATTATGGACAGTCTACCAATGATGTGATTCCTACTGCAATTCGGATTGGTGGATTATTGGCATTATCCAAGACATTACACCCAGCAATCGATGGTGCGATCGCATCCTTAGAAAACAAAGCTGTAGAATTTCAAGATATCGTCAAATCTGGCAGAACCCACTTACAAGACGCTGTACCTGTGCGTTTGGGCGAAAATTTTCGCGCATGGGCGCACATTCTTACAGAACACCAAAACCGGATTTACACCGCCTCTGGTGATTTGATGGTGCTGGGTTTGGGTGGTAGTGCAGCCGGAACGGGGTTAAATACTCATCCCTTATATCGCGCCCGTGTAGTGGAAGTTCTCTCAGAATTGATTGAAACTCCTTTAGAACCTGCGCCCCATCTCATGGCAGCTATGCAGAGTATGGCTCCATTTGTAAATGTTTCCGGTGCTTTACGCAACTTAGCGCAGGATTTAGTCAAAATATCTCACGATTTGCGGCTGATGGATTCGGGGCCAAAAACAGGCTTGAAAGAAATTCAACTGCCTCCAGTGCAACCTGGTTCTTCGATTATGCCAGGGAAGTATAACCCAGTTATGGCAGAGATGACATCAATGGTGTGTTTTCAGGTGATGGGTTACGACAGTGCGATCGCATTAGCCGCACAAGCCGGACAATTAGAATTGAATGTGATGATGCCACTAATTGCCTATAACCTAATTCACAGCATCGAAATTCTCGGCAATACCATCGCTGCACTCACCGAACGCTGTATTGAAGGAATCACAGCAAACCAGGAACGTTGTTTAGCTTATGCCGAAGGTAGTTTAGCTTTAGTAACCGCACTAAATACCCACATCGGTTATTTAAATGCCGCAGCTGTCGCCAAAGAATCTTTAGAAACTGGTAAATCCCTGCGGCAAATTGTTTTAGAACGCGGATTGATGAATGAGGCAGAATTAGCCACAGTCTTAAATCTAGAACAGATGAGTGGTATTTTACCTCTGAGTCGAGAATCAAAGCAGATCGATTAGTGTCGATTTTTTTAACGTAGACGCTTCGGCTTGCCGCAGGCTACCACAGAGGCGCAGAGTACACAGAGAGAAAAAAACCTCTCATGACTCTGCGTTCTCTGCGTTCTCTGCGGTTCGTTTTTGGCTATATTTAATTTGGCGGATCAAAACGATTTACTACTGTAGCCCACAAAATCATTGGTGAACCAACTGCTAAACAAAACAACCACTGTTGTAAGTTTAATGGTGCTGTTTCAAAAACTTCATTAATTAATGGCACATGAGCAAAAATAACTTGCAAAATGATTGACCCTAAAATCCCAAAGCCAATAGCGGGAATATCAACGTTCTCTTTAATTGTGCCGTCCATCTTGGCAATCAAATTTGGGATTAATTGACTAATACTCAATAAATAGAATATCCGTCCAGCAATGAGAGCGTTAATCGCCATTGTTCTCGCTAAATCGATATTACCCGTAGTTTGGCGGATATATTCAAATACTCCGAATATCACAATCCAATTAAATAGAGAAATTGCTAAGATTCGTTGTAACCGACTTTTTGAAATTAACGGTTCATTAGGATGACGAGGTGTTTGTTGCATGACGTTTTGCGCTTTTGGCTCAAAGGCTAAAGGCACTGTCATAGTAATGGAATTGAGCATATTTAGCCATAGAACTTGTAAAGATAAAATTGGTAAATCTCTGGCTAGCAATGTGCTAATTAAAATTGTCATTGATTCACCACCGTTGACAGGCAAAATAAAGCAAATTGCCTTGAGCAGATTTTTATAAACCGCCCGTCCTTCTTCTATAGCAGCTTCAATGGAGGCAAAATTATCATCGGTAAGCAGCATATCTGCGGCTTCTTTGGCAACTTCTGTACCAGCACCACCCATCGCAATCCCAATATCTGCTTGTTTTAAGGCTGGTGCATCGTTGACACCATCTCCTGTCATGGCAACGATTTCACCTTTTGATTGCAAAGCTTCGACTAAACGTAGCTTTTGTTCTGGGGCGACACGGGCAAAGACTACACCTTCTTGAGCAACTTCGGCGAGTTCTGTTTTATCCATTTTTGCTAGTTCTGCACCTGTGAAAGCCAGAACTGAGCCATTTTTGTTGATGCCCATACGATAAGCGATCGCCTGCGCTGTGATAGCATGATCGCCAGTGATCATTTTGACCTCAATTCCCGCTTCCTGACAGGCTTGGACTGCTTTAATGGCACTCTCACGCGGCGGATCAATCATTCCCTGCAAGCCGATGAAAATTAACCCGGTATCAATATCTGGATGATCGAGGGTATTTTGCCCATCAGGTACTACTTTTTTCGCTAAAGCTAATACCCGCAAGCCTTGCCGTGCCATAATATTGACTTCCCGCTCAATGCTGCTTTGTCGTAATGTTTCTACACAATCTAACGGGCGGGTTTGTCCATCAGTGTTCAACATCAGAGTGCAACGCTGAATAATTGCCTCGACTGAACCCTTGACATAAATAGTCTTACCTTGGGGTGTGGCGTGTAAAGTCGCCATATATTGAAAGTCTGATTCAAAGGGAATCGCATCTACCTTTAGCATTTGCTTAAGTAAGGTGGGCTGACTAAAGCCTGCTTTATTTGCTGATGCAATCAATGCCCCTTCTGTAGGATCTCCCATTACTACCCACCTACCATTTTTCTTTTCTAAGTGGGAATCGTTACACAACAACCCGGCAATTAAACATTCTTGCAAACCTTTATGACTGTTGAGGTTCACGGGTTTGTCATCTATCAGGATTTCGCCTTCTGGTGTGTAACCGATACCAGTGAGAGTATATTGATATCCCCCTGCATAAATTGCCTGTACCGTCATCTGGTTTTCTGTCAAAGTCCCAGTTTTATCAGAGCAAACAACAGTTGCACTTCCCAAGGTTTCCACGGCTGGTAATTTGCGGATAATGGCGTTGCGTCGTGCCATCCGAGAAACGCCTATGGCTAGGGTGACTGTCACGACTGCTGGTAATCCTTCAGGAATCGCACTGACTGTTAAAGCAACTGCTGCTTCTAAAGCTTCTTGAAAACCTCGAAAGCTTAATCCCACCACAAAGCAGAGGGCTGCTAATCCTAACACCATATACAGCCAATTCTGGCTAAATTTATTGAATTTTCTAGTTAAAGGAGTAGAAATATCTGTATGCTGCTCCATTAACTGAGAAATTCGCCCTGTTTCTGTGCTGTTCCCTGTGGCAACTACAACACCAGTACCTTGCCCAAAGGTAACGAAGCCACCCGCATAAGCCATGTTTTTGCGCTCGGCGAGAGCAATATCTGGCTTTAAAGTTTGAGTCTTCTTTTCTACTGCTAAAGATTCACCAGTCAGGGCAGATTCATCTATTTGTAAATTTTTAACTTTAATTAACCGTAAATCTGCTGGGACTTTATCACCAGAAGTTAGTAAAACAATATCTCCAGGCACTAGCTCACCAGAAGCAATGCGTAATTTTTGACCATCACGGATGATGGTTGCTTCGGTGGTAATTGCTTTAGCGAGGGCTGCGATCGCACTTTCGGCTTTCGCTTCTTGAATAAATCCAATGATGGCGTTGGTGGTAGTCACTCCCCAAATAACACCAGCATTCACCAAGCTACCAGTTAGCGCCTTTACTAAACCCGCACACAACAAAATAATCAGCAGTGGTTGGTTAAATTGCAGTAAAAATTTTAACCACCAAGGTTTGCTTTTCTTGCCTGTGAGTTCGTTTGCTCCCACTTCAGACAATAAGTGTTTGGCTACTGCACTACTCAAACCATTCTCAGCATCAGTATCTAAGTGGGCGATCGTTTCCGAAATTTCCAAAGTATGCCAAACGGTGGATTGCTTTTCTTGGGATGCAATGGGGGATGCTGCCTGTACCATATTTGTTTATTAAATCTAGTGTTAAATAAAATTTAGCACTAAAAATAAGTGCCAAGGATAAATAAGCACTAATAAAAATTGATTATTATCATCATTACTTTCAATGCTTGCTCAGTAGTCATGGAAGTGAGTATGCTTGCCGTTAAGTGGGGATTAAAACCAAGGGCAAAACTAGGTGAATTTGGATTTGTCTACTCCTTTACAATTAGTTGGGCGATCGCTAGAATTTCAGCGGATTGTCGAAGTACTAGCCCAAGATGGAGACTTGCTGATTACTGGCGTACCTGGTAGTGGGCGACGAACTTTAGTGCGAGGGGCTGCTCAAGAAGTTGGTGCGATCGTCTTGGAGATAGACTGCATCCGCGCTACAGATGGAGAGCGATTTATTCTCCTGCTAACAGAGACAATTAGCCAAAACTGGGAAGCAGCACAAATTCAAGACTGGGTAAGCAACTTTGGCAAAGAGTTTTTTGTCTTTCATCCAGAAGGCAAACTTAAGTCATTGCGTTCCCTGAACCAAAAGCAGTTATGGCAAGCATTTGAAATTTTGCTCAATTTGCTCCAAATTATGGCTATTGGTTTAAATAAACGGGTAGTGCTGATTTTGCAGAGTTTTCCGCACATTCGCTCTTGGGATCGTAATGGTTTGTGGGAAGCCACATTCAGACGAGAAATCAATGTACAAAGTCATGTTAGCTACGTCTTAGTAGCAACGATTGCTGAAATCAGCCATCATCCAGATGAGACAAACTATCCCCTAGAAACTATACAGTTAGCCCCCTTAGCTAATGACGTTTTGGCATTGTGGGCGAGGGAGATATTGCATATACAAGGAATGAAATTTGATTCTCGCTCACTCGCACTACAATTATTTTTAGATGCTGTCCAAGGACACATTGGCGACGCAATGGCAATAATTCGCCGCCTACAAACTTTTTCTTATCCTGATGGGTTAATTAGTGAAGCAGCAGTACAGCAGGCAATAGAAGGATTACTCAAAGACTTGTCTTTAGTTTTTGAATCTTTACTCATGTTATTGCCAGCCAATCAGGTGCATCTTTTAGAATCTTTGGCTTTAGATCCTACAGATAAACCACAAAGTAAAGAATATATTCAAAAACATGGTCTTTCAAGAGGTGGTAGCCTTCAGGGATCGCTGACTGGATTACAGAACAAAGGTTTAATTTATAGTGCTGAACAGGGTTATCAACTAGCGTTACCTTTATTGGCTTTGTGGTTACGGCAGAGGTTAAGCTAGTGCCACCGTGAATTAAAAATTAAAAATTAAAAATTAAAAATTATGAATGAATACAGGGTAAGCGTTTCGTTGATTTGGAATGTGTGGCTTCTTTACGGCGTGCTGTACTAGTATGCGAGATTTTAGAGAATTGGTATAAATAGGAAGATAGAAGAATATCTTCATTACTGGTAATTTATTATCCATGCAGACTCAAAAATCATCTGTCAGTCTCATTCGGGCTACATCTTATGAACGAGAGGCTTTACGAGAATCTTTAGTTACACTGCTGGAACCTTTTGGAGGTATGGCAGCATTTGTGAAAAAGGGCGATCGCGTTTTACTCAAACCAAATTTACTTACAGGGTCACGTCCTGGTAAAGAATGTATCACCCGTGCCGAACTAGTTTACGAAGTTGCCCAGATGGTAATTAAAGTTGGCGGTAAGCCATTTTTAGGCGATAGTCCTGCTTTTGGTAGTGCCAAGGGTGTAGCAGTAGCAAATGGCTATCTGCCTATTTTAGAAGAACTCAATCTTCCCATCATCGATTTTCATGGTCAGCGTTACCAAACCGTCAGTGATAATTTTAACCATCTGCGACTATCTAAAGAAGCAATGGAAGCAGATGTAGTGATTAACCTACCCAAAGTTAAATCCCATGCCCAGCTAACATTAACACTGGGTGTAAAAAACTTGTTTGGTTGCGTCCCTGGCAAAATGAAAGCTTGGTGGCACATGGAAGCTGGAAAAGACGCAAATAGATTTGGTGAAATGTTAGTAGAAACTGCCAGGGCAATTAACCCTAACTTAACCATATTAGATGGCATTATTGGTCATGAAGGAAATGGCCCTAGTAATGGTGAACCTCGGCAACTAGGAATTTTAGCAGCCGCATCAGATATCTTTGCCTTAGATCGGGCAATGGTAGAAATTCTCAATGTTCCTCCTGAACAAGTGCCTACAGTTGCAGCTTCCCAAAGGCTAGGAGTTTGTCCAGAACTAGCTGACATAGAGTTTCCACATTTAAATCCTGACTTGTTAAAAATAGAAGATTGGCGGCTACCAGACAAGTTGATACCCATTGATTTTGGTATGCCTCGCGTAATTAAGTCTACGTTTAAGCATCTTTACACCCGATTTATCAAAGAACCAATTAGTGTTTATGGAAGGGGATGAGGGACTGGAGACTGGAAACTGGGTGAGCAGGGAACAAGGCAGAAGAGTTTTCCCCTCCCCTCTTTCCATGCCCAATGCCCAATCTAATGCAAACTTCGTTACAGCAATTTCAATTATTAGCAGAGTAATCTGTAATTACCCTCCGATTGCTTAACCAGACCGCCCTATTATATTTAGTGGCGGCTTTTTTAGCTGATACGCCACCTTCTAAAATATTATTTACTCTACCTATATATAGATTGACAAAAATGCAGTGATATTACACAGATTTGAAAATTTCAATCCCGAAATATTTGTTTAGTGTTATCACTGAATCTATGCAGCCCTACACAGTTAATGTATCTGTATTTATTCGGTAATTATGATTGGTTATAAAAAACATTCCTATCATTTCTTCTTTGGTATCAAATATTTGTGTGTATAACCACCGGATAACAATCGAAACCATTGATAGATATTCAGTACAATTGCTGTTTTGTGTCCTGTATCACAAATTAACAATTCCAGTAAAATGACCTTATAAAAAGCATTTTAGGATGTTATACTCATGAAGTATCAGACAAATATGTTTTGCTAATTAATCTTTAAGCAGCGAAAAAATGTAATTTATGATGCTGTCAAAGTTGGCTTTGCGTATGCAAACCATTACACCATACAGGGAAACATCTGAAAATATTAATTACAAAATAAAACATGATTTGTTTAGTTGTAACTTTGTATTAAGAACTCCATGTATAAAAATGCTATTATGACAGTTTTCTAATTGGTTTAGATTGTAATATGCTACACATTTTACAGTTTAAAAATAGCTAACATAGCATTAAGACTCTCAAATCAGAGACTAGACTTACACAGTGTTACGAATAACTTCAATTTTGTATGAATTCAAATAGCCAGTCTGCCAATACCGACACATATTCCCAACGTTTGGCAGACATTGTGGGAACTGCGATCGCTCTATTGACTCTTACCCTACCCGTATTTGTCATTGCCCACTATTCTTCAACTAATGTTCCAAATAACCAGCAACCCCTGATCCAAAACCTACAAGGAAGTAAAGATTGATAAAGTTTTCCAGTAGCATTTCATCAGGAATAACCTGAATTTGTATAGCGTGACTCCAGGTTTCGGGTGTCTTGACAGAGTAGGGGCAGAAATCCCTCCAACAGCAATCAAGGGCGGGAGAAAATAATACCCTCTTGGAAAAAGCGTTGCGAATTTAATTCGCAACGCTTTTTCTATTGTTTCAAAGGAGTGGTGAGATGAGGAGGACGAGGGAGACAAGGGAGACAAGGGGGACGAAGAATTATTGAACAATTCTCTTTCCCATTCCCCATTCCCCATTTCCCATTCCCAATTCCCCATCAGAGATCCATATTGCCCTAAAATTCTACACGGGGAGCGAAGCTGACTGAGTGCCCCCATGATTCACTGTTATCAGAGGACTTTTTTGTGGATTTATCTCGTATTCCTGCCCAACCGAAACCCGGTTTAATCAACGTTCTGATTGAAATTACTGGCGGAAGTAAAAATAAATACGAATACGACAAGGAACTAGAAGCTTTTGCTCTAGACCGAGTACTTTATTCCTCGGTAAAATATCCTTATGACTACGGCTTTGTACCCAATACTTTAGCTGAAGATGGCGATCCCCTAGATGGTATGGTCATAATTGACGAGCCAACCTTTCCAGGCTGTATTATTGCTGCGCGACCAATTGGCTTCTTGGAGATGGTTGACGGTGGCGATCGCGATGAAAAAATCCTTTGTGTTCCTGACAAAGATCCCCGCTACACTCAGGTAAAATCCCTGAATGACTTAGCGCCACACCGCTTAGATGAAATTGCCGAATTTTTCCGTAGTTATAAAAATTTGGAAAAAAAGGTGACAGATATTCTCGGTTGGCAAGATGTAGACAAGGTTGCAGCTTTAGTAGAAAAATCCGTCAAAGCTTATAGAGGATAATAGAAGAGTTAGGAGTTAGGAGTTAAGATTTATGAATTTTTATTCCTAACTCCCCTACAGACGCGATTAATCGCGTCTCATCACTTTCATTTGTTACGGATTGTAAAATCTGCCACCAACCCAAACCCAAATGCAGCGCACTCTCCTTTTGGCAAAAATTCATAACTGCACCCTTACGGGAGCGAATATCAACTATGTGGGTAGTATCAGCATTGATGAAATGCTTTTAGAAAAAGCTGGCATTTTACCCTATGAGCAGGTGCAAGTAGTTAATAATGCCAACGGTCAGCGCTTTATTACTTATGCGATCCCGGCTCCAGCCCATTCAGGAGTAATTGAGCTAAATGGGGGTGCGGCACGTCTAGGCATTATTGGCGATCGCTTGATTATAATGACTTACGGGCAGTTCACTCCAGAAGAAGTAAAAAGTTACTCTCCTACGGTAGTCATTGTGGACGAAAAAAACAGGTTGTTAGAAGTACGGCGCTACGATGACCTGCTCAGTAAGGTCTAATTTTCAAGATAAAATGTCAAATTTTGAGTTGTCGGGTTCCCAAAGCTACATACCTGAAAAGTCTGCTACCCTGTCGAGTAGTCTAGCAGGTAAATTTATCGTCCAATTCTGGGGTGTCAGAGGCTTGATTCCCACCCCAAGTAGCGACACCAACCGTTATGGTGGTAATACCGCTTGTCTAGAAATGCAGGTAGCTGGAAAACGCTTGATTTTTGATGGCGGTACTGGCTTACGGATACTGGGTAAAACTTGGCAAGAACTACAACAGCCACTAGAAGCCCATTTATTTTTTACCAACTGCCAATCAAACCGAATTCAAGGGTTTCCTTTTTTTGCGCCTGCATTTATTGGGGAAAATTGCTTCCATATTTACGGCACAGCTGCCTCAAATGGAGCCTCAATCAAACAATGTCTGTACGATCAGATGCTCCAGCCACACTTTCCTTACCCTTTACAGGTAATGCAGTCGGAATTGCAGTTTTACAATCTGACTCCAGACAGTGATGTGAAGTTAGATGATGTCACTATTACAACTGCATTAATTAATCAAACTCAGCGCTCAGTTGGCTACCGAGTGACTTGGCAAGAGTATAGCGTTGCCTACATCACGGATTTGCACCAGAATGCCGATCAAGTGGAGCAAAAACGGATTTTAGAGTTTATTAAAGGCGTTGACTTGCTGATTGCCAATGCTACTTACACTCCCCCTACGTCTCATAACCATGACTCTGCTGATTTACTCTGGCAAGCTGCGGTGAATGCAGCTCTGAATGCTGGCGTTAAACAGCTAGCCATTTCTCATCATCACCCAGATGACCATGATGATTTTCTAGATCGGGTTCAAGTCGATATTAAATCTGCCTTTCCTGAAGCAGTACTAGCCCATGAAGGTCTAGTTTTATCTGTTGGTAAGTGATTTGACTCTATTGGCAAAATGGAAATTTACCCCAGCTTTAAGCAAATGGAATTCGCGCCTAGAAAGGCAAAGTCCGCCTCCGCGGACTAAGAAAAAATTAAAAGTTTGAAACCCACGGAGGCGGTCACTGAGCTTGTCAAAGTGTGGGTTTTGTTTGTGTAGACGCGGTTTCAAACCGCCCTTTTAACTATTGCTCCTACGAAGCATTTTGCAACTCAGCTGTACGGATTGAAAGCTGCTGTGTTTGATTACCCCGTTGCACTTTCACCTGTAATACTTGACCAAGGCGACTGTCTTCTACAAGGTTCTGCAATTGTTCAGCACTGGTAATAGCTTTACCATCAATTTGCAGAATTACATCCCCGCGTCGGATACCGGCAGATGCAGCTGGAGAATTGGGAACTACTCGCATTACAAAAACACCATTAATTTCTGGTATCTGAATCGGAGAGTTGGGATCGGTGTTATTTTGTTTGGCAAGATCGGGTGTTAAAGTTAGCATTTGCACGCCTAAATAGGGGTGAGCAACTTTGCCATCACGTTGCAGTTGCGCTGCGATCGCTTTCGCTTTATCAATAGGAATGGCAAACCCAATACCCATCGCGTCGGGACGAATGGCTGTGTTAATGCCAATCACTTCACCTTGGCCATTTAATAGCGGCCCGCCAGAGTTACCTGGGTTAATGGCGGCATCGGTTTGAATGAAATCTAAGCGTTTGTCGCTAATGCCAACTTGGGCGCTAGAACGTTTGAGAGTACTGACAATTCCCAAAGTAACGGTGTTATCAAATCCTAAAGGATTACCAACTGCGATCGCCCAATCTCCGACTTGGACATTATTGGAAGAACCCAAGGGTGCGACTGGTAAATCATTACCAGCGTTAATCTTGACTACTGCCAAATCTGTAACTTCATCAATGCCTTGAACTTTGCCTTCAAAGGTGCGGCCATCTTTGAGTCGGACTGTTACCTTATCAGCCTTATCGACCACATGAGCATTAGTCATAACTAAGCCGCTCTTGTCAATAATGAAACCTGAGCCTAAACCGCGTAACTGCTCAGAAGGCGGCATTTGTTGGGAGAAACCGTCACCAAAAAACCGACGGAAAAATGGGTCTTCCATAAATGGATCAACGCGACGAGTAATTGTTCGCTCAGTATCAATGCGAACAACTGCTGAACCGACACGATTCACTGCTGCGGTGACAAAGCTACTAGTACCGATCGCACCGGTGGCTGGTGATTGTCGTTGGGCAATCAGTTGTGAAGTATCTGCATCTGTTATTGGGGGTGCGGGTTCGGCTTGGGAGGGCAACACCTGTAATGTGCTAACCGTTAGCACTACTCCGAGCGCGATCGCTAAAACATAACTACTGAGTTGACGTATGGATCTGGGTAATTTGGGAAATCGCATAATCACAACCTAATTTATAAGCTTAATTGTTGCTTAGTCGTGACAAATCTATTTACAGTTATTTTTACTTCAGGTTTCGCCTGCCTTACCAATAGTGTGGTTATGGCATTTTACGAGTTACCTATAATCAAGTTAATGGAAAATTTAACCCAAAAGCTATTATGGACATTCACCCTTTACAAGTTCGGTTTTTACCCATCAATAAAACTTTTGGATTGCTAATAAAACTAGAAGTTTCAAAGTATTGACACCGATAAAAGGAGATGTGGGACACCCATAAGCTGTTAAGCACATTGAGAGCGCAGGGTGGTAAGGGAGAGGGTTTGCAGCTTTTATACCATGAAAATGATGCAATTTAAATGACAATTAGCTTACTCACTTTTGGTTCAAAACCCGATCAAATGATGAACTAACTTTTGAATAAAATTTCATTCCGACTAATTGCACCTAGCTGGGGTAAAGAGTTGATTGCTGAGTGGGGAATGAGGGCAGTAGGAACGGTTAGAGGTAGTTGTAGCTGTTTTACAACACTTTGCAGTAGTTGATCTTGTCCAGTCCGCAAACCCCAAACATTTGTCCCCCGGTTGATAATGGCAAACCAAACCAAACCGCGATCGCGCGTGGGCATCACTCCCGCTAAAGCACTCACATCTCGAAGAGTGCCAGTTTTGATCACAGTAGCAAGAGGAATGTGTCTGGCGTGTACTGTTCCTCGGTGATCAAACCCAGACATGGGGAACAAGTCACTCAGATTTAGCTGATGGGCAGATGCCTCACTTTGAATAGCCATAAACATCGCACAAACAGCCCTGGGGGAAATGCGATTTTCCGGGCCTAGTCCAGAACCATTAATTAACTGAATTTCCACTTGCGGCACTCTCGCAAGGTTAGCAGCAGTGGATTGGACTACAGCTGCTCCTCCCACTGAATCTGCTAGCATCTCTGCCATATCGTTGTTACTGTAAACATTCATTTCCTTGATTAGTTGCTTCAAGGGTAAGGAACGATGACGCAGTAACAAAGTTTGTTGAGGGTTTGGTTGTGCCTCAACTTTCACCGTACCCGAAATAACTACTTGAGGCTTGGGCGTTCCCTTAGCCATGATTGAGTGTATATAAATAGCGGGGCGGCCCCAAGTTGCACGATTTAGTGTTTGCTTGAGCATCATACCCGCCAGCATCGGCTGCCGTTGGAAATTCATGGCAAAAGTGCCATTAATGATCAAATTTCCCTTTACCTGCTTGATGCCCATTTTATTAAGAGTATTACCAAGAGCGATCGCTTCTTCCCAAACAAACAAAGGATCGCCACCGCCTGTAATCACCAAATCGCCCTGCACAACTCCATTTACCACTGGCCCGGTGATACTCACTAAAGTATCAAATTGGTAATCTGGGCCCCAAGTTTTCAAAGCAACTAGTGAAGTGGCAATTTTGGTTAAAGAGGCAGCAGGGAGAGGTGTCGTACCTTGGTGATTTGCCATCAGCATTGGCCCCGACTGCATCCAAATGCCCTGACTCTCAGCCAGATTTTGCGCCACCACTTTTGATGTGATGAGCTTTTTCAGATATTCTTGCACTGTAGTTGCCCCAGTTGGATTGGGATCGGGGGCAAGAACTAAGCCAGGGCTACTTTGCCAAGTTAAAGCATCTAAGGCATCTAAAGGCTTGATTTGTACCCCGGCCATTTCCAGCCAGAGTGACACCAAACCTGAACCCAATAATTCCAGCATATTTTATTCCTCTATATGTGTTTAGGATGTTCTATATTATTTCCTGTGCTAATATACACGCTTTTTTATGCAGATCAGCATTGAGTCACAATAACGGGTGCAGTTTGCATCTGGAAGTCAGGTGAATCACATAATTTTCGTTATAATTTTTACAAAAAAAGACTTACTCTGAGAGCCATGTCTCTTGAAAGCCAGTATAGAGGAGGCAAAGCGAATTGACTCTTCATATTTCATCATTTTTTATTAAAAAATAATAATAATTTATATACATTGGAGATTTCTCTTCAATCCCTCTTTCAAAGCCATCCTAAAGCAGACATATCAGCTAAGTTAAATTACGAAAATATCAAAATAATCGAACATTTTTTCGTCTATCTAGCCTGATATAAACTGAAAAAAGGACATTGGAGTGGTGATAAATTTGTTGCGATCGCCTACCTTATTATGTCGCTTTCATAGAGTCAAATCTTTAGCGATCCCAAAGATATGAAACTGGTAATACAGCACTTCCGGCTGTTATGAGGTACAGTAGCAGCAATTAGCAAACCAGTTTCTTAAATGTTGAGGATTTATTAAGTCGAGTGCAACTGAT
>NZ_JBALEQ010000051.1:0-58989 GCF_036917775.1 Nostoc sp. | reverse complement strand
CCAACCTCAACTAATCTTATTTCGGTTTTTCGACACAATATTCTTGAATATATTACAGTTGAAAGTTCTCAGTTTCCTCTAGAAAAGACTTTTTTTGCGACTTCCGATATAATCGAATCTATTTTTGGTAAATACAAACATTTTTCTTCTAGATGTCCTTTCAAACAGATAGGTCAGATAATTCTAAATATTTCTTTATGTACTATGAATTTCACTAGTCTGATGGTTAAGGAGGCATTAGAAAATGTTCGCTATCTTGACCTTCAGGCTTGGTCATCTCAAGTTTTTGGTCAGTCCACGCTCTCAAAAAGAAAAACTGTATTTTCGGACTCAATTGACAACACAATAATTGCATGAAGTTTGTTAGCAATTTCTCTACAAAGTCAACATCCTAGCCTCAAGCTAGGGAAAGACAAAACATATTATTTGTAAATTTCCCAAATTATTTATACTAAATTTAGAATTTTGAATTATCTTTGGTGCGAATTAAAAATTGTAATTTCTTAATAATTTATTTTAAATTTACTAAAAAGGTTGACTCCGATTATGTTTCGTTAAAATTGAATTGCTGCTATAAATACAAAAATGTATTTAAATAAGGTGTAATAAATTACTATATAAATCCGGCAGTATTTACCTAGTCGTAATTTTAGAACCGTGCAAATTCATCCTCACTCGGAATTTAACCATAACCGCGATCGCCCTGAACAGGGTTTGCAAAATTTGCTTGATCGCCTTGTTAAAACAATGCAGCGCGATGAGTTAGTCAGGCAAACAACAAATCAACTCAGAGAATCGCTTCAGGTTGATCGGATGGTGTTGTATTATTTTTACAGTCAGTGGGAAGGACAAGTAACTTTTGAATCTTTGAGTTCTCAAGAATTCTCAATACTTGGTTCCACAGGCCCAGATAATTGTTTTAACAACGAGTATGCTGCTTTATACTTAGCAGGACGGGTAAAAGCGATCGCTGATATCGAATTAGAGCCAATCGAGGCTTGTCACCGAGATTTTCTGTGCAGTATGCAGGTTCGTGCCAACTTGGTTGTACCAATTTTGATTCCTAGAGGATTATGGGGATTGCTAGCAGCACATCACTGTCAAGGGCCTCATGATTGGTCGGCATCAGATATAGAAATGATGCAAACAGGGGCACAAACTCTAGCGACAGATCGTAATATTTTGGAGAGCTAAAATAATTCGTAATTCGTAATTCTTAGTTAAAAGAGCGGTTATAAACCGCGTCTACATAAGGCTTTACCCACCTCCGTGGGTTTCAAACCCTCAATTTTTTCTAGTTAAGGAGAAAGAATTATGAAATTTGGTTACACGGTCATCTGGGTAGACGATGTAGTTAAAACGGTTGAGTTTTACGAAAAAGCCTTTGGTCTAGTTCGTCGCACTCTCCAGGATAAAGGACAATCTATCTGGGCAGAAATCGAAACTGGCAGCACTACATTAGCTTTCTCCTCTAGTAGCGAAGCACAGAAATTATTTCCTGGTGGTTGCCATCCCAACGATCCCACACAACCACCGACATTGATTGAGATATCATTTATTACACCTGATGTTGGTAGCGCTTACATGAGAGCGATCGGCGCTGGTGCAAAAACCCTAGATGCTCCTAAAAGTCAGCCTGGGGGACAAATGATTGCTCGTGTCCGCGATCCTAACGGTGTGTTGGTGTCGTTGGTGAGCGCCTAAGTAGCAAATTGCCTTTTAGCAGATGTCCTGATCTAGATGGCTGCTTCTAGATTTGGCTTATACTAACCATAGGAAAACAGCACTGCTCAAATATTAAAATGCTACTTATTCCTACTGTTACCCCGATTCCCCTTGTAACTGATGCAAATGGCGTTGTTAAAATTAGCAAAACCCGCATCACTTTAGATACAGTGGTTACAGCTTTCCTTGAAGGGGCTACAGCAGAAGAGATCAGAGAACAGTACCCATCGCTTCATCTTTGGGATATCTATTTTGTGATTGGTTATTACTTAGAACACCAAGCCGAGGTTGATGCCTACCTTCTAGAGCGTCAAAGACTTGCTGCGGAGGTTCAGCAGGAAGCTGAAAAGCGTTTTAACCCTATTGGAGTGCGCGGTCGCCTTTTAGCAAGACGCAACCCACAAGGGTAAATTACGATGCTGCGTTTCTTAGCTGATGAGAACTTTAATAATCAGAAATAATCAGATTATTCGTGGTGTTTTGCCCCCAATCTAAAATCTGAAATTTTATGGATTCCAATGCTTTGCTGTGTGCAGCGATCGCAAATCACATTACCACCAATCCTCAACAACGAATTACTTTCGCCCAATTCATGGATTTGGCATTATACCATCCTGAATACGGCTACTATTCCAGCGATGCCCTCAAAATTGGTTTTAAAGGTGGTGATTTTTTCACCTCTCCTAACCTCTGTGCTGACTTTGGTGAGTTACTAGCAGAACAATTTTTCCAGATGTGGGAGATTTTAGGAAAACCTGTACCCTTTTCTCTGGTAGAAATGGGAGCAGGTCAAGGATTGCTAGCTTTGCATATCCTTAAATATCATCAACAGCACCACCCAGATTTTTTTACGGCGCTGGAGTACATCATTGTTGAAAAGTCCGCAACTTTAAGACAAGAACAGCAGCAACGCTTGCAAGATTTCCCGGTGCGTTGGTGCAATCTAGAGGAAATACCACCAAATGCGATCGCAGGTTGCTTTTTCTCTAACGAGTTAGTAGATGCTTTCCCCGTACATCAATTCATCCTAGAAACGGGAGAACTCCGAGAAATTTACGTAACAACAGATAGTAATGATAAAGAAACCAATGCCCCATACCCATCATTTATAGAAGTCACAGGAGAACCTTCAACGCCCCAACTGGCTAAATATTTAGACTTAGTGGAAATGAACTTTACCCAAAGTGCATATCCAGATGGCTACCGTAGTGAAATTAATTTAGCGGCTGGTGACTGGTTGAGTATAGTAGCAGACCGCTTGCAGCGCGGCTATGTGTTAACAATTGATTATGGCTACCCTGCCAGCCGTTACTATAATCCCAGGCGATCGCAAGGAACCCTACAGTGTTATTATCATCATCGTTTCCATGACAACCCTTATATTAATATTGGGCGACAAGATATCACTGCCCATGTTGACTTTACGGCTTTGGAACGCTGGGGCGAACGGTGCAATTTAAAGAATATTGGTTTTATCCAGCAGGGATTATTTTTGATGGCGTTGGGGTTAGGCGATCGCATTGCAGCCCTTTCCGAGCAAAAACAACCTCTCTCACAGTTACTACAGCATCGGGATGCACTACACCAACTTATAGATCCCACAGGACTCGGTGGCTTTGGAGTCTTAATTCAGAGCAAAGGTCTGGACAATACAGAAACTTCTCAAAAACTCAAAGGATTGACCCTGCCAGAGTAAAGGTAAATTTGAAAAGTTAAAACTCTATTTAAGAATGCAGTATCAATCTTATCTAGACTAGCATAACAGTGAATACTGTAAAGTTAAACACAATACAAAAGTAATAATTATGTCCACCCATGACCTGCTAATGCTAGTAACACTACTTGCTCCTGGTATTTTACTTTCAGTGATAATTATGGCGACTTTTGCGGCTGGTGGCTAATCAGCAAAGACGAAGTTATCAGTGTTCAAAGATAACTGTTCACTGATAACTGATAAGCTAAAAAACATCTAATTTGCATAATCGAATAAACATAACTCTTGGGGGGTAGGCCGAAAAGCCCGCCCAGCTTGTGCAATTTCAATGTGGAATAGCTGATCAAAATCAAACAATGGAAACGCGATGTCTACAACAGACTACGCCTACGCTGTATTAAAGGAACGTGAAAAATGAAGGTGGCATTTCTGGGAACTGGACTGATGGGACTACCAATGGCTCAAAGGTTATTAGCCGCAGATATACAGCTAGTTGCCTACAATCGCACCCCAGAAAAATTAGCACCACTACAAGCAGCTGGGGCTGAAATTGCTACACATCCCCGCCACGCCATTCGTGCTGCTGAGTGCGTAATTCTCATGCTGACTAATGCCCCTGCCATTTATAATGTGTTGCTTTCAGATACTGCTTGGCAAACTCTGGAAGGGCGCACAATCATCCAAATGGGAACAATTACTCCCACAGAAAGCCAGGAAATTAGAGACGCGATCGTTGGTGGTGGTGGTGAATATTTAGAAGCACCAGTATTAGGGAGTATCCCGGAAGCAAAAGCTGGGAAATTGAGTGTAATGGTAGGGGCAGAGCCAGAACAATATCAACGGCACTTGAAGTTACTCCAAAATTTTGGGACAGAACCTTTACTTATAGGGCCAGTAGGATCTGCGGCAGCGCTTAAATTGGCACTAAATCAACTAATAGCTTCCCTAACAACTAGCTTTGCTCTGAGCCTGGCTTTTGTCCAGCGTCAGGGTGTTGATGTGGATATGTTTATGCAAATCTTGCGCGACAGTCCACTCTACGCACCTACCTTTGACAAAAAGCTACAACGTATGTTGGATGGCAATTATGCCGATCCGAATTTCCCCACAAAACACTTGCTCAAAGATACAGAATTGTTTATCTCTGAAGCGAAATCTCGAAGCTTGGATCTCAGCAGTATTAAAGGTGTGCGGCAAATCTTGCAAACAGCCGTGAAAATGTCATTTGCCGATGATGATTACTCATCACTATTTTCTGTAATTAAAGAATGGGGAGAGTGATGGAGGAATAAAAGGGAAAAGGGGAAAGGGGAAAGGGATGAACCGGTCGCCCACAATTGGTCTCGCTTTTTACCTTCCCCCCTTCCCCTTCTTCATAACCCTTCCCCTTCTTCATAAATTTAAGTAGGGTAGCACAACTAGCTGTACTACCCTACTTAAAAAGTTTTTTTACACCCCGGCATCCCTGATATGCCTTTTGAAAATGCTAAATTAAAAGGTTTTAATCTTTAAATAACGATATTACTGCCCATTAGTAGTTGATTGAGGAAATGGTAGAGATTCAGTCTGGGGTTGAGGCTGAGGTTCAGGTTTAGGATTCAGAAAATCCTGCCAAGCCTTAATCTGCTCTTGCGCCGCACTGTAAGCAGCACTACCGCGTGGAATCGATTTTGCAATATCAATTCCTCTAGCAATATCAGACTGACCTTGAGAGCGGGCTATTTCTAACAACTGCTGACTCCATTGGTCAATGGCCAGATTCGCATCCATACGTAGGATGCTATTGTTTGAAACCCGATCTGCCAGCCTTATTGCTTCAACCAAAGCTTCTGGCGTACCAGCCGCACCAACTTCTTGGGCTTTTTTCCAGTTTTCTCTAGCGCGGATTTGCCCTTCCCAATCATTTATCGCAGCTTGCGCTTCCCCAGAAAGCGCCCTTCCCGATGAGGCAATTTGTTGAGCGGCGCTAATGGCGGCGGTAAGATTTCCACTCTGAGCTAGTTCTTGTGCTTGATCTAAGTAGGGTTGGTCTTGAATTCGCTGAATTTTTCCTATCCAAGTCCGAATTCTTTTCCGTGCTTCTGGATATAATGCCCGACCTCTACGAATTTCGCTAGCCTGAGCGATCGCAGCTTGCAAAGAGTTGATATCATCGAATACAGCTATCTGTTCGGCACGTTCTAAGTAAGGTTGGTCTTCAATTGTCTCCACTTGGGCCTGCCAGCGATCTATCTCTTGCCTCGCTTCTGTGGATCTGGGATTATTTGCAGGTATTAACTGCACCTGGGCGATCGCTGCTGTTAAATTAGGGACTGTTCCCTGGCTAGCCAACAACCTCGCTTTTTCTAGATTGGCAACATCTTCAATTTCCAACTGCCAACGAGCAATCAGTTGCTGGGCTTCGTTATACACTGGTCTGGAAGGATCGATTTGTTGTGCTTGAGCGATCGCAGCCTCTAAACCAGAAACGTTACCGATCCAAGCACTTCTTTTCGCGTCAGCTATGGCGATAAAGTCGTCTGTTTCACCCTGTAGTTTCGTACTCTCTGGAATTTGTCTAGCAATATTCAGTGCTTCATCGGCATCTCGCTTGTCTAGTTTTGCCTGTGCCAATTCCAGCATTTTGCGTCCAAATGCGGGAATCGCTTCTTGAGCTTTTTGGTAAAGGTAACTTTCCTGCCCAATAGACTCCGCTAGCTTGATGGCTTCCAGTAAATTATCAACTACTTTGCTGCTTGCTAAACTTTCTGCTTTTCCTAACTTATCGCCATCTTCCCGCGCTCCGGCGATTAGACGATTCAATTGGTCGTATTTAGTGCCCGCCCAGTATTGATTGTCTACGCGCAGCATTTTGGCGGATAACATGAACGCCGATTGCCAGCGCCGCTCTTTTACTTCTGCGATCGCACCATTGTATGTTTCTTCTGCCTTTGTCCAAATTGACTGCCATTTGTCAACTTGTTCATCGACTAACTTATAAGCTGCCACATCTTCGGGTATCTTGCGAGCAGTGGCGATCGCTTCCTCTAAATTCCCTGTTTGGAAACTTTGATCGGCTAGCTTCAAAATATCCCGCGACCATTCTTCGATGAAACGATCAATTTCTCCATGTAACGGGTGATTTTGTGGTAGTTGCTTCACCAGAGCGATCGCTTGCAATAGGTCGTTCACTGTTTGCTTAGAAGCAGCCAACTGAGCGCAATGTAGCCGCACAGAAGCACTAGCTAGGGGCCAGAAAATCGAGGGGCAATTAGGAGCAGCCGGCAACTTTAGCAGCATTGCCATTGCCAATAATCCTACACTGCCGGGAATCAACATTAGTAGTACTAGCCACAATGTCCAGCTTTTCATCCAGCGTGGCCATTTCCCAGAAGCACTACTGAGTTGGGCAGTCTCTCCTGAATGACTATTTATAGGTAATCCTTGTGTATGGTTTTTTTTTCGCCGCTTCACTGACTTGGAAGTAGAACCAGTGGGTGGGACACCAAATGGTTGAGTTTCACCGAATTGTTCTGTTCGGGATAATCTTTTGTTTTGATCTGGCTCTTTATCACTGGCTGAAGACCAACTGTCTGGAATATCCCGCTCTGTCATCTCTCACACCAAAATAATTGAATAGCGCTCTGTTTTAGGTCGATAATTCCATTGATGCCATAGTAACTTTCTCACGATCAAAAAGCTACTTTTTTTGATTATCCCTCTCCACAGAATACCATGTTCAATCTAAAAAATTAGTGTCTTTTTATACTTTATCCTGAGACAGTAGATTCAGCTTGCAAATCGGCAATTAGTTGAGCTAACTGATCGCTACTTGCCTGGTAAACGTTGCCGCAAAAGTCGCAAGTTGCTTCAGCACCATTATCTTTAACAATCATATCTTGCAGTTCGGCTTCTCCCAAAATTTTCAGTGCCCCCAAAACGCGATCGAAAGAACAACCACAGTGGAAGCGCAGCATTTGCCGTTCGGAAAAGATTTCCAGGCCCATATCGCCCAATAGGTCGCTAAAAATTTCAGTCAAATTCTTCCCAGCTTGCAACAATGGCGTAAATCCTGCCAAACCAGCGACCCGTGATTCTAAGGTTTCTACGAGGGCTTCATCTCTGGCAGCTTTGGGTAACACTTGTATTAGTAATCCTCCAGCCGCAGTGACTCCCCCTGCTCCCACAAACACACCTAAAACTAAAGCTGAAGGTGTTTGTTCAGAATTCACCAGATAATGAGCCACATCATCGCCAATTTCACCAGAAACCAGTTCTACCGTACTAGAGTAAGGATAACCATAACCGACATCTCGCACAACGTAGAGGTAGCCACTACCCACTGCACCACCGACATCTAGCTTACCTTTGGCATTAGGAGGTAACTCTACAGATGGATTCCCCACATACCCGCGTACCGTACCATCTAAGCCGGCATCTACCAATATGCCGCCTAAAGGACCATCGCCTTTCACCCGCACATTGACCCTTGATCCACTTCGCTTCATACTAGAAGCCATTAACAAGCCTGCCGCCATAGTCCGACCCAGTGCTGCCGTTGCCACATAAGAAAGCTTGTGTCGCTGCCGTGCTTCTTCTGTTAAACGTGTGGTGATCACACCTACGGCACGAATTCCACCTTCGGCTGCTGTTGCACGAATTAACTGATCCGCCATGAATAACCTTACATTTCTTAACAAGTTCACTTTTTCTATTCTAAGTTCTCTGCTGCAAGAAAAGTAACGTAGTGTGGTGTCACGTAATTAAACGGCTGTTATTGGTCATTACTCACTTGTACTGAGCGGTATCGCTCAAGCAAAAGCTCCGCTAACGTGCAGCGTCTCGTAGAGAAGTCGTTGGCGTAGCCTCTCGTAGAGAAGTATTGGTCATTAGTTATTTTCAAAGGACAAAGGACTAATGACTAATGACAAAGACTATTTGCAATATTAGAAATAGCGATATCTCACTTTTAGGCAATCTTAGAAAAATGCTAGGTAATTTTCAACAAAGTCAACTGCGAATCGAAATTGAAGCGCCAACAGATGCAATTCGTGATAGTCTGCTGCATCCGGTACAACTAGAAAAATGGCTCTTAGCGCAACGCTTTGCGCCAGGAATGCCAGAAGAACTACTTCCGGGATTTCAGTTTACTACCTGGACTGGCCCAGTCTCGATTCATCATCAAGTAGACGTTGTAAAATCCAACTGTCTCCGTTTGCTACTCAGTGGAGGTATTGACGGGTTTCATGAATGGTATTGGGGAGAAGGTTGGGTGCAATCCCGCTTGGAAGGAGTTTCACTTTTGCCCTTAAATTTGGGTCAAACCTTGAGTTTGTTGAGCTTGCGTCAATTTCTGGCAACTCAAGGACGTTGAATCAGCTGAATGTAAAGGGATTGGGAATTGGAGCATGAGGCATTGGTTATTCTTTGCGTCCCGATTCCCTAGTTCAAGAGCCAGAAAGAATACCTACAAGAATTTTTACCAGCACAATTGAAGAAGAATTCAGCTATTCTGAATTCAGGAGTCAGAATCACAATCGGATGGGGATTCAGACCCCAACCAATTGTAGACACCGTGCAGACGATGGGGTTTTAAACCCGTTTATTCATCTACCAGCGATGCACTGAGCGTGGTCGAAGTATCGCACAGAATTCAATTCTGTTAGCGGAAGCGGGGCGTTTAGCCCATTCTGGCTCCTGACTCCTGAATTCTGTTTGATAAAACGAGCAATTCAATTAGAGTTTTGAAATCTTTGAATTACTTTTAATCGTCAGCCGTCAACACTTGTTCAACTGTTAATTCTAACTCTGGAAAAGTTTGAGATTGAATGCGAGCGCTACCAAAAAACTCTACTGGTTCGTATAATTCTTCTATCAATGTGAAGACAGTGACTTTGCTCGTTAATAGATCGACAATCCAATATTCGGGAATATTTAAAACGTTATACTCAACTCGCTTGGCTCGATAGTCTACAGTTTTTGTGGATTCGCTGACGACTTCTACCACTAACAAAGGAGGTGATTCGTTGAGTTCAATAACTGCTTCTCGGTTTCTCAACTCCCGCCACTGAGACAATGGAATCACAACTACATCTGGAACTCTCGATGTATCCCATTTGCCAGCACGAGGGGAACGAACACCGATAACCATTTGTTTAGAAGTCCAATCTAACTTTAGTCGGAGAATTTCTCCTCGAAAGGAAACATTGATAAATTCTGTTACCGCCCCATGTTGTCCACTTCCCAGACTCATGGGTATTAGTTCTCCATTAACCAATTCATAGCGGGTATCAGTGCCATCATCATAAGCCAGATACTCTTCAAAGGTAAGTCGTTTAGTAACTGCTGGGGTTGTAGTCATGGCACGATCATCTGATTGCCTTTATCTGATTCTAATTCGGCTTTACCACCAACACCGAACAATTAGCTTCTTCCACAACTTGACTGCTAACAGAACGCTGGACAATTCGCTTCATCCCAATCAATCCCCGACTACCAATTATAATTAAGTTAGCTTTGTAAATATTGGCAAGACGAATAATCTCTTCCGCAGGATCGCCAGTTACGAGTTCTAACTCACTTGAGACTGATAATTTTTCCTGATAGGATTGCAAATGTTTTTCCAGTTGAAAATAAGAAAATGTTGGGGACTCCGGCTGAGGACGATCGGCAGGTATTTCCATTTCAGACTCTGGTGTAGGAAATACATGACAGAGAATAACTTTGGCATCTTTTGATAACACCAAATTATCTAAACTCTGAATTACTTGTTCTCCCATTTCTGAACCGTCCAGAGCTATCAAAATATTCTTTAGCACCGCTCTCGTCTCCTATAGTAGACCCCGTTACATAAGTATGTAGTAAAACTTGTTAGTAGCTACACTAAATTATTTTTATATTTGCCTATAGGACTCATATTTGATTTTTGAACAAAACTCAGTACACATTTACATTTATTCCTTCTTCCCAATCCCCAGTCCCCAGTAAAGAGTCCCTTACCTCTACGAGTGATTCAGAAATCAAAGACGCTCGATAGCGCAGCGTTAGCGACGCAGGAGCGTCTGACTCGCTACCGCTTCGCTATCGGATTGCTATATTTAGTATATATTTTCGAGGTTATGCGATGAATTGGTTTCACCCAAATTTGACGTTAGTACATTGTAGAAAGATATTTTCGCCAGTCGTTTGGGGACGCTAAGACTTACTACATAATCGGTAATTACAATAATTACAATACAATAGGCGGGCAATGTCTAGTAGATGCCCGCCAAAAACCTGAAAGCAGGGTAGCAAATGCTTTATTTGCTACCTAAAAAGTGACTTTTGTCAACAGTATTAAAAAAAATTAACCATTCCAAATCACTCCTCTTGCTGAATTCGGCGGCGGACTGAATCAGCATGAGAAGGTAAACCTTCTGCTGTTGCTAGCACATCAATAGCACCAGCCACATTTTGCAGCGCAGTTTGGGAGTATTGAATAATACTGGAATGTTTGAGGAAAGTTTCTACCCCTAACGCCGAAGCATAGCGGGCAGCGCCAGAAGTTGGCAAGGTGTGGTTAGGCCCTGCCAAATAGTCTCCTACAGCTTCTGGTGTTGAGTAACCCAAAAAGATTGCCCCAGCGTGGCGAATCTGTGGTAGGAGTGCCCAAGGGTCTTTTACTTCTAATTCCAGGTGTTCAGGGGCAAATTCATTTGAGAGTTCTGCTGCTGCTTGGAGCGATTCCACAAGGACAATCAACCCATAATGAGCGATCGCTTTTTCTGTGTCTATTCGCCGTGGGTGATCCACTAGTTGTCTTTCCAAGGCTAATTGCACATTTTTCGCCAAAGCCGCATCTGTCGTCAGCAAAATTGCTGCCGCCATTGGATCGTGTTCGGCTTGGGCTAGCAAGTCAGCAGCTACATGCACCGGATTTGCGGTTTCATCGGCAATTACCAGCACTTCGCTCGGACCTGCCAAAGAATCAATCCCGACGGTACCATATACAAGTTTTTTCGCAAGGGTAACATAAATGTTACCAGGGCCAGTAATCACATTCACTTTCGGAATTGTTTCTGTGCCATAGGCTAAAGCAGCGATCGCTTGTGCGCCCCCAATACGATAAATTTCTTGCACTCCTGCTTCTTGGGCAGCTACTAAGACTGCTGGGTTAATTACACCTCCTGGACCTGGTGGTGTCACCATTACTATATGAGGTACAGCAGCAACATGAGCCGGAATTGCATTCATCAGCACTGTACTAGGATAGGCGGCACGACCACCAGGCACATACAACCCCGCTCGGTCTACAGGGGTGTAGCGTTTGCCCAGCACTACTTCATCGTCGCCAAAGTGTACCCAGCTTTTTGGTACTCGCTGACGATGAAACGCTTCAATTTGGCGGCAAGCTAGCCGAACTGCGCCCAACAACTCTTTTGACACCTGCTGATAGGCTGCATCCAGTTCCGAGCCTGTAACTCGGAGTTCTTCTGCTTTCAGGGTTTGTTTGTCAAATTCGGCTGTGTAATGCAATACAGCTTTATCGCCTTGGCGCTTCACTGCTTGCAAAACTTCGCGTACCGTTGCTTCTTTGTGAAGCACCTGTTCGTCATGGGTGCGATCGCAGATCCGTTGCAGTTCTGCTCTAACATCTGCCTGCTGAGTAATGATTCGCAGCATGGAGTAAGGACAATGCCAAAATTATAATATTCACACCTGAGATTTAGTATTGCTCTTGACCCACTGGGGTGTGCAAGCTGACTCTAATTCTCTTCTCTAGCTTAACCTGGATTTTTTTGATACTCTCAAGGTTGCCAGCAGATGGTTTGCTTGAGAAGGCGACTTAATTGCTCAGTCCGACAACCCTTAGCAGGATAGCGGCAGGATGTGGGTGTGCCATTTCCCATTACCCTTATGCCCTTTCCCTCACTCCTTGCGGAGTGCAGGTGATGTGTTTGCACATCCAATCCCCTAGATTTACAGGGGGTAGGGTCTGAGTATAATTTTTACTTATTTTCCTAACTTCTCAGTAGTTTACATTTGTACAGACACGATATAGTATCATTTCTATACTTTGATAACCCTGGAATTTAGCTGTTTACAGTTCTTTGCCTCTAATAATAGATCCTAAAATTCAGGAAATATTACATTGGCAACCACATCGCTTTCTCAGGTAGTGGTGAGTTAGGATAACAGTTTTATTTGATATGGCTTATTTTAACGCATTTCCTAAATTGACGACATACTCAATTGCGGACTGAAGAGATTTAGAAAGCAGGGCAAGAAGAACTATTGTCCAATGGCAGATTTTTTTTAGGAAATTATAACATTGGCAATTTGGATGCTATATTAGTAAGTCTAGTAGTGTGTGTACATATTAATAGTATTTTTGGAATTGACTGTGGCGAATACAAAGTCTGCTCTCAAGCGTGCCCAAATCGCAGAACGTAACCGACTGCGTAACAAAGCTTACAAATCAGCAGTCAAGACGCTGATGAAGAAATACTCTAATGCTGTAGCTGTCTATGCAGCTAATCCTACCCCAGAATTACAAGAAGAAGCACAGGCTCGGTTATCCGAAGCTTACGGCAAAATCGATAAAGCAGTCAAACGGGGTGTCCTTCACCCCAACAATGGGGCAAGGAAAAAGTCAAGATTGGCTCATAAACTAAAGCCCATCACTCAAACTGCTGAGTAGTCATTTGTCCTTAGTCATTTGTCCTTAGTCATTAGTCTTTAGCAAAGGATAAATGACAAAGGACAAACAACAAAGAATAAAGAACAAAGAATGCAACTGGTAGACACGCACGTTCATCTCAACTTTGATACTTTTCAGCCGGATTTAGCAACAGTGCGATCGCGGTGGCAAGAAGCAGGAGTAGTGCGTTTAGTACATTCCTGTGTTCACCCAGGTGAGTTTTCCACCATTCAATCCATAGCACACCAGTTTCCTGAAATCAGCTTTGCTGTGGGATTACATCCTTTAGATGCTGAGAAATGGAATAGCGAAACAGCCGAGACAATCAAAGCTTTAGCTAGTTCTGACTCGAATGTGGTAGCAATTGGAGAAATGGGGCTGGATTTTTACAAGGCTGATAACTATGAGCATCAGCTTTTAGTATTTGAGTCACAGTTAGCGATCGCATCTGAACTCAATTTACCAGTAATTATCCACTGCCGTGATGCTGCTATAGCAACCAGAGAAGTGTTGCAAAAATGGCGGAAACTTAAGGGAGAAAGAGTACGGGGTGTTATGCATTGCTGGGGAGGAACGCCAGAAGAAACCCAATGGTTTCTCGATTTAGGCTTCTACATCAGCTTTAGCGGGACGGTAACGTTCAAAAATGCCAAAGCAATCCAATCATCAGCTGCGATGGTGAGTAGCGATCGCCTACTGATTGAAACAGACTGCCCATTTCTCGCCCCAGTTCCTAAACGGGGCCAGAGGCGTAATGAGCCTGCCTACGTGCTTTATGTAGCCGAGCAAATAGCGAAACTGCGTCAAGAAACAGTAGAAGCGATTGCCCATCAAACCACCCAAAACGCCTGTGAATTATTTGGTCTGTCAATATAAAAGTGGGCTTTAATCACTTTTATTCAGTTGTGATAAAAAAATAAAACTCTAGGGGGACAAAAATATGCTAATATTATTCCCTCAAAAACATTTTGCGTGCGCCATAATGATAAAGGAAGGAACCTAAAATTTCTGAGCCTAATTTTCAATGATGTTATCAGCTTGGCCATCCTCCAAATCTCTACAAGCGGATGCTCTCCACACATGACTTACCGTGCCAAACCAGGTTGAGCTAGACTTTATTTTGCACAACATCGGCTTGATGTGTATTTAACCTATAGAAAATCCTTAAACGAAATTGCCTTGTGAGTACAATCCAGCAAAACGAAGTAATTCTGATTCAAAACCGACAAGGTGCGGATCGTTCCCTCAGTCTTAGGATATCTAAGATATCACTGAGAATATAAATAGCCGGGTGGATTTAAAACACACCGTCTAGAGCTGCGTCAGCAAATTAACGCGCTTTTTGGAGGGGAAATGAAGAACGTAGATAAAACTCAGGAATATCTCAACTGTATATTCTTCTTAAATCAAGACTATACTGAGTTTTTGGTGTCTGAGTACCCGATTAGGGGCAATTATCCCCTTGTCCAAATTGCTCATTCCAGCTTTAATCGCTGCGTTTGCCCACACCTGTAAATAGCAAGTGTGTCAAAAGTTCCCAAACAACTAAGGACACTGACTAGCAGTGGGAAGCGTAAAACAGCAGTGTCCAAGGGAAAATTTTACCAGGTTGACAAAGGAAGAGGCATGACTAAAGAAACATACATGGAACCCGCCTTTCTGTTGCCCGACTTGATTGAAATCCAGCGATCGAGCTTTCGCTGGTTTTTGGAAGAAGGGCTGATAGAAGAACTTAACTCCTTTAGTCCTATTACAGATTATACGGGCAAATTAGAATTGCACTTTTTGGGTCATAACTACAAACTCAAAGAGCCAAAGTATAGCGTCGAAGAAGCCAAGCGGCGGGATAGTACTTATGCCGTCCAAATGTATGTTCCCACACGGTTGATTAATAAGGAAACCGGGGAAATCAAAGAGCAAGAGGTATTCATTGGTGACTTGCCTTTGATGACCGATCGCGGCACGTTTATTATTAACGGAGCCGAACGGGTAATTGTCAATCAAATCGTGCGATCGCCAGGCGTTTATTACAAATCAGAAATCGACAAAAACGGGCGACGTACTTATTCAGCTAGCTTAATTCCTAACCGGGGAGCATGGCTGAAATTTGAAACAGACCGTAATGATTTGGTGTGGGTACGTATCGACAAAACCCGCAAACTCTCGGCGCAGGTACTCCTAAAAGCTTTAGGCTTATCAGACAACGAAATCTTTGACGCTTTACGCCACCCCGAATATTTCCAAAAAACTATCGAAAAAGAAGGGCAATTTTCTGAAGAAGAAGCCCTGATGGAGTTATATCGGAAACTGCGTCCTGGTGAACCACCTACAGTGTTAGGTGGACAACAACTGCTAGACTCTCGTTTCTTTGACCCGAAACGTTATGACCTTGGTCGCGTTGGACGGTACAAACTCAACAAGAAATTGCGCCTTTCAGTCCCAGACACCATGCGGGTGTTGACTGCTGGCGATATTTTGGCAGCCGTAGATTACCTAATTAACCTAGAATATGACATCGGTAATATCGATGACATTGACCACTTAGGCAACCGTCGGGTGAGAAGCGTCGGTGAATTGCTGCAAAACCAAGTAAGAGTAGGCTTAAACCGCTTAGAGAGAATTATTCGGGAACGGATGACCGTATCCGATGCCGAAGTGCTAACTCCCGCTTCCTTGGTGAACCCCAAACCATTGGTAGCAGCAATTAAAGAATTCTTTGGTTCCAGCCAGTTAAGTCAGTTCATGGATCAAACCAATCCTCTCGCAGAACTGACCCACAAACGCCGTCTGAGTGCCCTTGGCCCTGGTGGTTTAACCCGTGAACGCGCTGGGTTTGCCGTGCGGGATATTCACCCTAGTCACTATGGACGTATTTGCCCCATTGAGACACCAGAAGGCCCCAACGCCGGATTGATTGGCTCCTTAGCAACTCATGCGCGGGTGAACCTGTACGGATTCTTAGAAACGCCATTTAGACCTGTGTCCAATGGGCAAGTCAGATTTGACGTGCCTCCAGAATACATGACAGCCGATGAAGAAGATGATCTACGGGTTGCTCCTGGAGATATTCCTGTAGATGAAACTGGGCACATTATTGGGCCACTAGTACCAGTCCGGTATCGCCAAGAATTTTCCACCACAACACCAGAACAGGTGGACTACGTAGCAGTATCTCCCGTACAGATTGTGTCGGTAGCAACCAGCATGATTCCCTTCTTGGAGCATGATGAC
This sequence comes from Nostoc sp., assembly GCF_036917775.1. GTDB lineage: Bacteria > Cyanobacteriota > Cyanobacteriia > Cyanobacteriales > Nostocaceae > Nostoc. The sequence continues at coordinate 42,661 of NZ_JBALEQ010000051.1, read as the reverse complement.
GCTAACCGAGCGCTGATGGGGTCGAATATGCAACGGCAAGCAGTACCCCTGCTTAAGCCAGAACGTCCTCTAGTGGGTACTGGCTTGGAAGCCCAAGGAGCAAGAGACTCCGGGATGGTGATTGTATCGCGTACTGATGGCGATGTTACTTATGTGGATGCTACAGAAATTCGCGTCCGTCCTAAACCTAACACCTCCGAAATTAGATACACCCTTTCCAAGTACCAACGCTCAAACCAAGACACCTGTTTAAATCAGAAACCCCTCGTCCGCATTGGTGAACGGGTTGTTGCTGGTCAAGTATTGGCTGACGGCTCCTCCACCGAAGGCGGTGAATTGGCGCTAGGACAAAATATCGTCGTTGCCTATATGCCTTGGGAAGGCTACAACTACGAGGACGCAATTTTAATCTCTGAAAGACTGGTACAGGATGATGTCTACACCTCAATTCACATTGAAAAATATGAAATTGAAGCTAGACAAACCAAACTGGGGCCAGAAGAAATCACCAGAGAAATTCCCAATGTCGGGGAAGATGCCTTGCGTCAGTTGGATGAACAGGGAATCATTCGGATTGGGGCATGGGTCGAAGCTGGAGATATCTTGGTAGGTAAGGTAACACCCAAAGGTGAATCTGACCAACCACCAGAAGAAAAACTATTACGGGCAATTTTCGGTGAAAAAGCGCGGGATGTGCGGGACAATTCCCTGCGAGTCCCTAACGGTGAAAAAGGTCGCGTAGTTGATGTGCGCTTGTTTACTCGTGAACAAGGCGATGAACTGCCACCAGGAGCCAATATGGTAGTCCGGGTGTACGTTGCCCAAAAACGCAAAATCCAAGTTGGCGACAAAATGGCAGGCCGCCACGGTAATAAAGGGATTATTTCTCGGATATTACCAGCAGAAGATATGCCTTATTTGCCCGATGGTTCACCAGTGGATATTGTACTTAACCCCTTGGGCGTACCCAGTCGGATGAACGTCGGACAAGTATTTGAATGCCTCTTGGGTTGGGCTGGTCAAACTTTGGGAGTCCGATTTAAGATTACTCCCTTTGACGAAATGTACGGTGAAGAGACATCTCGCCGAATCGTGCATGGCAAATTGCAAGAAGCACGTGACGAAACCGGGAAAGACTGGGTATATAACCCAGATAACCCAGGCAAAATCATGGTGTATGACGGTCGTACAGGCGAACCCTTTGACCGAGCAATTACCATCGGTGTGGCTTATATGCTGAAACTGGTGCATTTGGTGGATGATAAGATCCACGCCCGTTCCACAGGCCCATACTCACTGGTGACTCAGCAACCCTTGGGTGGTAAAGCACAACAAGGTGGTCAACGGTTTGGAGAAATGGAAGTGTGGGCATTGGAAGCCTTTGGTGCGGCTTACACCTTACAGGAATTGCTCACAGTTAAATCTGACGATATGCAAGGACGAAATGAAGCGTTAAATGCGATCGTTAAAGGTAAGGCAATTCCTCGTCCTGGAACCCCAGAATCCTTTAAGGTGCTAATGCGCGAGTTGCAATCATTAGGGTTGGATATTGCTGTACACAAGGTAGAAACCCAAGCAGATGGCAGTTCCCTAGATGTGGAAGTCGATTTGATGGCAGACCAATCAGCTCGTCGCACACCTCCTCGACCAACTTACGAATCTCTTTCCCGCGAATCGCTGGATGATGACGAATAAGGAGTGCTGAGTGCTGAGTGCTGAGTGCTGAGTATTAAAAACTCAGTAATTGGCATTTAGCACTTGGATATCTCTTAATTCAAACCTTAAAACTAAATATACTCAAAACTCATAACTCGAAACTCAGCACTTAAGTATGAGACCTGCCCAAACTAATCAGTTTGACTACGTAAAAATCGGCTTGGCTTCCCCCGAACGCATTCGGCAATGGGGCGAAAGAACATTGCCTAATGGTCAAGTAGTCGGTGAAGTTACCAAGCCAGAAACGATTAATTACCGAACTCTCAAGCCAGAAATGGATGGCTTATTTTGTGAGCGCATCTTTGGCCCAGCGAAAGATTGGGAATGCCATTGTGGTAAGTATAAAAGAGTTCGTCATAGAGGTATTGTCTGTGAGCGCTGTGGGGTAGAAGTCACCGAGTCACGGGTGCGTCGCCACCGCATGGGCTATATTAAACTCGCCGCACCAGTAGCTCACGTTTGGTATCTCAAAGGCATTCCTAGCTATATTTCCATCCTGTTAGATATGCCATTGCGGGATGTCGAGCAGATTGTCTATTTCAACTCTTATGTTGTCCTGAGTGCAGGTAATGCCGAAACTTTAACTTACAAACAACTACTGAGTGAAGACCAGTGGTTGGAAATAGAAGACCAAATTTATAGCGAAGATTCTGTGCTGCAAGGCGTAGAGGTAGGTATTGGGGCTGAAGCGCTGTTGCGTTTGCTTGCCGATATCAATTTGGAACAAGAAGCCGAAAGCCTACGCGAAGAAATTGGCAACGCCAAGGGACAAAAGAGAGCCAAGCTAATTAAGCGACTGCGGGTGATTGACAACTTTATCGCCACTGGTTCCAAGCCAGAGTGGATGGTAATGGCAGTTATTCCCGTGATTCCCCCGGACTTGCGCCCAATGGTGCAGCTAGATGGCGGACGGTTTGCCACGAGCGATTTGAATGATTTGTATCGGCGGGTCATTAACCGCAACAATCGTTTGGCACGCTTACAAGAAATTTTGGCACCTGAGATTATCGTGCGGAACGAAAAGCGGATGCTGCAAGAAGCAGTGGATGCTTTGATTGACAATGGTCGTCGGGGACGCACTGTGGTAGGGGCAAATAACCGACCCCTAAAATCTTTGTCCGACATTATTGAGGGTAAGCAAGGACGTTTCCGACAAAACTTGTTAGGTAAACGGGTTGACTACTCTGGACGTTCGGTAATTGTGGTCGGGCCAAAGCTGAAAATTCACCAGTGCGGTTTGCCTAGAGAAATGGCAATTGAGCTATTTCAACCATTTGTGATTAACCGCCTGATTCGTAGCGGTATGGTAAATAACATTAAAGCTGCGAAAAAGCTCATATCCCGCAATGATCCCAGTGTTTGGGATGTGCTGGAAGAGGTGATTGAAGGACACCCTGTGATGCTAAACCGGGCACCAACGTTGCACCGCTTGGGTATTCAGTCTTTTGAACCGATTTTGGTAGAAGGTAGAGCAATTCAACTGCATCCTCTGGTGTGTCCAGCGTTTAACGCCGACTTTGACGGCGACCAAATGGCGGTACACGTTCCTCTCTCGTTAGAAAGTCAGGCTGAAGCGCGGTTGTTGATGTTGGCTTCTAACAATATTTTGTCACCAGCCACGGGTAAACCAATCATCACGCCTAGCCAAGATATGGTGTTGGGAGCCTATTACTTAACAGCAGAAAATCCCGGTGCGACAAAGGGGGCAGGAAATTACTTTTCTTCGCTAGAGGATGTAATTATGGCTTTCCAGCAAGATCAAATTGACTTGCACGCCTATATTTACGTAAGGTTTGACGGCGAAATAGAATCAGACCAACCGGATACAGAACCCGTGAAAGTGACGGAAAACGAGGATGGTACCCGCACATTACTCTATAAGTTCCGTCGAGTCAGACAAGACGCTAAGGGCAATGTACTTTCACAGTACATATACACAACTCCTGGCCGCGTTATTTACAACAATGCCATTCAGGAAGCACTAGCAAGTTAATTCGTAATTTCTAATTCGTAATTCGTAATTAAAGAATTAATTACGAATTACGTAGCTTGCTTCTCGCGTTTGGCGAGTATTACGAATTATTAATTATTAATGACTCAGGACTAATGATTAATGACTAACGAAAAAATGATTTTTCGCAATCGCGTGGTTGACAAAGGTCAACTGAGAAATTTAATTTCTTGGGCTTTTACGAATTATGGTACAGCGCGAACCGCAGTGATGGCGGACAAATTGAAAGATTTGGGGTTTCGCTATGCTACTAAAGCAGGGGTTTCCATCAGTGTAGATGACTTGATGATACCACCAACTAAGCGATTACTCTTAGAAGCAGCCGAGGAAGAAATTCGTGCTACTGAAACCCGTTATCAACGCGGAGAAATCACTGAAGTAGAACGCTTCCAAAAGGTAATCGATACTTGGAATGGTACCAGTGAAGCGTTGAAAGATGAAGTAGTGGTTCACTTCAAGAAGACTAATCCCCTGAACTCCGTATACATGATGGCATTCTCCGGGGCACGGGGTAACATCTCACAAGTCCGGCAGTTGGTGGGGATGCGGGGACTGATGGCAGATCCTCAAGGGGAAATTATCGATTTACCGATCAAAACCAACTTCCGTGAAGGGCTAACTGTAACGGAATACATTATTTCGTCTTACGGTGCCAGAAAAGGATTGGTGGATACTGCCTTACGGACGGCTGACTCTGGTTATCTCACCCGTCGATTGGTAGACGTTTCCCAGGATGTAATTATTCGGGAATTTGACTGCGGCACCACTAGAGGTCTAGCGATTCGACCAATGACAGAAGGTGCCAAAACCTTGATTCCTCTGGGAACCCGCTTGATGGGACGGGTAATTGGCGAAGATGTGGTGCATCCGGTCACAAAAGAATTGATTGCAGCCCGCAATTCGCCAATTCCTGAAGACTTGGCGAAGAAAATTGAAAAGTCTGGGGTGGGAGAAGTTGTGGTGCGATCGCCACTAACTTGTGAAGCCGCACGTTCTGTCTGTCAACATTGCTACGGCTGGAGTTTGGCACACGCCAAGATGGTGGACTTGGGCGAAGCTGTGGGGATTATTGCTGCCCAAAGTATCGGTGAACCTGGTACTCAGTTAACCATGCGGACATTCCATACTGGTGGGGTGTTTACTGGAGAAGTGGCACAACAAGTTCGTTCTAAAATTGATGGGACTGTCAAACTTCCCCGCAAACTGAAAACCAGAACATATCGTACCCGCCACGGGGAAGATGCCCTCTATGTTGAGGCGAATGGCATCATGCTTTTGGAGCCAACAAAAGTAGGTGATGTTACCCCAGAGAACCAAGAGGTTCATCTTACCCAAGGTTCAACACTATATGTATTTGACGGAAATAAGGTAAAACAAGGTCAGTTGTTGGCAGAGGTTGCCCTCGGTGGACGGACAACTCGGACTAATACAGAAAAAGCAGTTAAAGATGTCGCCTCTGACTTAGCAGGGGAAGTGCAATTTGCCGAAGTTGTTCCAGAACAAAAAACTGACCGTCAAGGCAATACCACAACCACAGCTGCACGCGGTGGTTTGATTTGGATTTTGTCTGGGGAAGTTTACAACTTGCCACCAGGGGCCGAATTGGTGGTGAAAAATGGTGATGCGATCGCTGCTAATGGAGTTTTAGCAGAAACCAAATTAGCCAGTTTACACGGTGGTGTAGTGCGCTTGCCAGAAGCTACCCCAGGTAAGAGTACCAGAGAAATTGAGATTATCACTGCTTCTGTGGTTTTAGACCAGGCAACCGTGACAGTCCAAAGTTCTCAAGGACGTAATAACTACTTAGTATCTACTGGCAACAACCAGGTATTTAATCTCCGAGCTACACCAGGCACAAAAGTGCAAAATGGTCAAGTAGTTGCTGAGTTAATTGATGACCGCTATCGCACAACTACTGGTGGATTCCTGAAATTCGCAGGTGTCGAAGTCCAGAAAAAAGGTAAAGCCAAGCTGGGCTATGAAGTCGTGCAGGGCGGTACACTGTTGTGGATTCCTGAAGAAAGCCACGAAGTTAATAAAGATATCTCCTTGCTGTTGGTAGAAGACGGTCAGTTTGTCGAAGCTGGCACCGAAGTTGTGAAGGATATCTTCTGCCAAAACAGTGGTGTGGTAGAAGTGACTCAGAAAAACGACATCCTGCGGGAAGTTGTGGTGAAGCCAGGCGAACTGCTGATGGTGGACGACCCAGAATCAGTTATTGGGCGAGATAACACCTTCATCCAACCAGGTGAGGAATTCCAAGGTAATGTTGCCACGGAATTGCGTTATATCCAGTATGTGGAGACACCAGAAGGCCCTGCCCTGTTGAGCCGTCCAGTGGTTGAGTTTGCTGTACCTGATAACCCAGATGTGCCATCAACGACATCTGTAAGTCAACAAACCGGGCGATCGATTCAATTAAGAGCGGTACAAAGACTACCTTACAAAGATTCAGAACGTGTCAAATCTGTTGAAGGTGTAGAACTACTGCGAACCCAGCTAGTACTGGAAATTGAGCAAGAAGGCGAACAAGACCATAATGCTTCACCACTTGCAGCAGATATTGAATTAGTAGAGGATACTGAAGACCCAGAAGTTCAACGTTTACAACTGGTAATTTTGGAATCCTTGGTAATTCGTCGAGACATTACCGCCGATGCCACCCAAGGTAGCACCCAGACTACACTTGAGGTACACGATGGGCTAACCATCGCCCCAGGTTCTGTAGTCGCACGTACCCAAATCTTGTGTAAAGAAGGCGGGGAAGTACGGGGTGTCCGCAAAGGAACCGAAAACGTGCGTCGCTGCTTAGTGTTGCGTGACGCTGACAGGCTCACCATTAATACTAGTACTCAGCCCAAGGTGAAAGTAGGTGACTTGCTAGTAGAAGGTACAGAAATTGCTGCTGGAGTTTTTGCTCCAGAATCAGGGCAAGTAGTTGATATCAAAAGTGCCGCTGCTGCATCTGGTGGAGAATCAGCTCTGAGTACTAAAAACTACGTTGTTACTACCCGTATCGGTCGCCCTTATCGAGTCAGCCCTGGTGCTGTGTTGCAGATAGAAGACGGCGATTTGGTACAACGGGGTGATAACTTGGTGTTGCTGGTGTTTGAACGCGCCAAAACCGGAGATATTATTCAAGGTTTGCCCCGGATTGAGGAACTACTTGAAGCTCGTAAACCGAAAGAAGCCTGCATTTTATGCCGCCGCGGGGGTGAAGTTAAGGTAGTTTACGCTGAAAGTGGTGATGAAGCGATCGCTATTAAGGTCGTAGAATCAAATGGCGTGGTGACAGATTATCCTCTAGGCCCTGGACAAAACTTGATTGTGCCAGATGGATCGATAGTATTAGCGGGACAACCGTTAACTGATGGCCCATCTAATCCCCACGAAATTTTAGAAATCTTCTTTAGCCTGGGTTCCGAAGACGGAATCTATGCTTGTGCCAGCATTGCTTTGCAGAAGGTACAAACATTCTTGGTGAATGAAGTGCAAATGGTGTACCAGTCTCAAGGGATTGATATTTCCGATAAGCACATTGAAGTAATTGTTCGCCAAATGACCAACAAGGTCAGAATTGATGATGGTGGTGACACTACAATGCTTCCTGGCGAATTGGTGGAACTGCGCCAAGTTGAGCAGGTGAACGAAGCTATGGCAATTACAGGCGGTGCGAGGGCACAGTATACCCCAGTATTGTTGGGTATCACCAAAGCATCGTTGAACACTGACAGCTTCATTTCCGCAGCATCCTTCCAAGAGACAACACGGGTACTTACCGAAGCAGCTATCGAAGGCAAATCTGACTGGCTGCGCGGATTAAAGGAAAACGTGATTATCGGGCGATTGATTCCGGCTGGTACTGGATACAATACCTATGAAGAACCCGGTGCGATCGATGATTATGCTGCTGAGATTAGCAGTAGTGTCTTGGATGAAGTTGATGATCCTCTGGATATGGTCTTAGATGACCGCACAGCTCGTACCTATAATTTAGATTCTCCGACTCTTGGGGAATCTGGTTTTGGTAGCAGACGTGCAGAGAGGTCAGTTCTAGATGATGAAGATGAATTAATCGCCGATGAAGTCGTAGACGACGACGATTTTGAGGAAGAAGAGGAAGACGACGAGGATGATTTCGACGACGAATAGAGACTTGATACTTTGCGTCTCTATTAAAATGTAAAAACTAAAAAGGCAAAAGAAATTTTCTTTTGCCCTTTTATTTTGCTTTATAAAAACACATTTTTAAATCCTCAAGATTCTGGTTTCTGGCTTTTCAGCTAGTAGTCATTCAATTACAGCGATTCAAAAGTAACATCCTCATATAAATCTGCAACAGCACACCGAAAATCCACACTTGCCAGATGAATTATATCTTCTTTTCCATAAGGATAAAGTACCCATTGGTTCTCTGGGTTACGGCGAAAACACTCAACATTTAATCGAGTTTGACTTATAAGTACATATTCCTGAAGTGATTCCATCTGTCGGTAGTCAGCAAATTTATCACCTCGGTCAAAGGCTTCTGTTGTCGGAGATAACACTTCTACAATCAAGCAAGGATAACGCAGAAAGTTGTTAAAAGTTTGATCTCGTTGGTCACAACTTACTATAACATCGGGATAGTAATAGATATTAATTGACTCAATATGTGCTTTAGTGTCTGAGATATAAGCCTGACAACCACTCCCGCGCAAATGATTTCTTAGCATTGAAGCAATATTAAGAGAAATAATGACATGAGCATTACTTGCTCCTGCCATTGCATAAACCTGTCCCTGTCTATATTCATGCTTGATAGGACTAGTTTCTTCTCCTTTAAGATAGTCTTCTTGAGAAATATAGCTAGAATTTGGAATTGCAACCATCTGTAATGACCTTGTGTGATGTCTTAATATCTAGTTTAAAAGGTTTAATAGGTAATTGGTAATTAGAGAAAAGCTATACCAATTACCTATCATTTTATTACCGACTTTCCGCCTGTGTTGACACTGTTAATACTTGCGGTGGTGTGGCATCTGGTGGATAGAGAAAGTCTACTTGTACTAAGGAGCGATCGCCAGCTTTCATATTTAACGAAACTAAGGGTTCCCCTGGTTGACCTCTCTTTTGTACTAAATGCACAAACTTAGTTTGCGGCTGATTTTGCTCATCTTTGTAACGTACCCGCACTGTCCCTCGGAAAAATACTTCACGGGCTGGTGTACTCAGAAAGCGTAACCCTGGTTTGACTAACTGATTCTCCTTCAGTGGGGTTTGTATGGATACACTTACAGTTTGAGGACTTTGAGTATTGTTGTATAACGGCAACTTGAGATTATATTGAATTCCATAGTTGCCATGAGCGCGATATGCGGTGTCAGGATAGCGCACCAGCATAGTAGCACTTTGAATTTGACCAGTTCCTAACATACCGCCATGCAGGGTACTCAGGGCGTAGGAAAACACTTGACCAGGCTGGGGAATAGTTAGATACCTAGCTTTAGGATTATCTACTAATAAGGCTCTCCATCGTGAACCAGCAGCCACTCCAGCAACACGCCCATAAATTCTTGGTTTGCCAGTTTCCTCTAGGGGAGTGGGCGCTTTATCCCGTGGGCCAGCTAAATCACCATTATCTAGTAAATTCTGCCACTCTTCTAAAGTTGGCGATCGCTCACTGCCATCAGAATTCACCCGTGCAAACATCGCTAGGCTAGCTGCATAGACAGTGCCATTACTTTGCAATCGGATCAATGTCGAACGGCCATTCAAAGGTGGTGTCAATCCCTGTACAGGAATTGGTAAATTTAGTAACATCCGACTTTGCTTTGCTGGAATCTCAATTTGGGCAGGGAAAATCTCTTGTCGTCGTCCCATCAGCACATCAGACATGACGCGATCGCCTGGGCCAGCAAAAATTGTTCCTAAAGGATTTTGGCTAAAAGATGGTAATTGAATAAATGGTGCATCCGGTTGACTCAAATAACTCGCCGCTTGCCAAATATTTACCTTTACTGCTTCCGAACCAGGGTTGTGCAAAATTATCCCTAAATAGAGCGAGCGCAAATTCTCTGATGGTTCAGCTCTAGCAACGTGATGAGCAAAAATATCAAATCGTCCCCGAAAGGGAAAATTCAGATGCGCTGTTGGCACTTTTTTACCATCTGGTGGAAAAGTGGAGAGTAAAATTCCTTCTTTCAACACCAATTCTGGACTATTACTGTTAAAAGTTGGCACTGTATCCAATTGACCTGGTAAAGGACGTACTTCTTGTGTTTGTACGACTTCTTCAGGTGGTGGGGTCGCAGGAGTTGATTGAGCAATTGGGAAAATTAGTAACAATGGCAACATATACTTAGATATTTCTTTCACCATACAGACATTAACAACTTGATGAAAGTGCCAGTTTGTTAATAATTAATACGAAATCTGCAAGATTTCCATCAAATTTTCTTGATTTAGAACCGAGACGTGGGTAAAAAGACAACGGATCGTAAGTTGATTTTGGTCTAAGTAGTCCAAGCCTAAATAGTAAAAACAGTCGTGGCTAATCTGAATTGATGCTTCTTTCGCCACTAATTTTTCTATATCAACTTCTAATTTCTCCACGCTAGAAAATGCTTCCACACTTAATGGTGTAAGGATTGCAGCCTGCTCATAACAGATGATGTCTTCAGGTTGAATTGCATTGTTTTTTTCCATTACCTGATTATTGGCAAGTTGGACATCTACGGGTAACTGACGTAAAAAACTCAAGTCATCTGGTATCAGATCCAGTTTGGTAACTTCAAGTAATAAATCATCAGAAGAATTTGACTGTTGATATTTTAGGCAAATGTCAAAAGAAGTTAATAGAATTCTTTTCTTCATAACAAATATTATTTAGAATAGAAAAACCCTCCATTAATAAATTTACAAGGAGCAGGTAAATGCCAGTAATTGCGGTCGTAGACTACGAGATGGGAAATTTGCACTCAGTCTGTAAAGGGTTGGAAAAAGCTGGGGCAACTCCTAATGTTACTTATTCTCCAAAGGAATTAGAGCAGGCAGATGCCATAGTTCTGCCAGGAGTGGGAGCATTTGATCCAGCAGTACAACACCTGCGAGCGCGTGGTTTGGAACAACCTATTAAAGATGCGATCGCATCTGGGAAACCTTTTTTGGGAATTTGTTTAGGATTGCAAATTCTCTTTGAATCAAGTGCAGAAGGTACCCAACCAGGACTAGGAATTATCAAAGGAAAAGTGCGCCGATTTCGTCCAGAACCTGACATCACTATTCCTCACATGGGTTGGAATCAGCTGGAAATGACTCAGGCAAAAAGTATTTTGTGGGAGCATTTGCCGTCCGATCCTTGGGTATATTTTGTCCATTCTTACTATGTTGACCCAATAGATCCGCTAATCCGTGCAGCAACCATCACCCACGGTACTCAAACCGTCACAGCTGCGATCGCTCACGAAAATCTGATGGCAGTTCAATTTCACCCTGAAAAATCCTCTAATATTGGATTGCAAATCTTGTCTAATTTTGTTGCTCAAGTCCGTGAAAAAATTCCTGCCTAATCTATTTTTGTCATTTGTTCTTTGTCCTTTGTCTAAAATTAATAACTAATGACTAATGACTAATGACCAATGACTAATAACCAATGAGCCTGAGAATTTACGGTAATCGCCAGCTAAAAACTTTACCAGGGAAAGAAACTAGACCTACCAGTGCGCGGGTAAGGGAGGCAGTCTTTAATATTTGGCAGGGAGAAATTGCAGGTTGTCGCTGGCTAGATTTGTGCGCCGGTACTGGTTCAATGGGCGCAGAGGCTTTGTGTAGAGGAGCCAGCCTAGCAGTGGGAATTGAACAATCGAGCCGAGCCTGTGCCACCATCCAACAAAATTGGCAGCAGGTAGCAAATGCCGACGAGCAAGAATTTCGGGTATTGCGGGGAGATATTACGCAGCAGTTAAAGACTTTATCAGGCAAGCAATTCGATAGAATTTACTTTGATCCACCTTATGCCAGTGGATTGTTCCAACCAGTATTAGAAGCGATCGCTCACTATCAACTTTTAGATCCTAGTGGTGAAATCGCAGTTGAACACGCCTCACAAGGTTGGACACCGCCAGAGATTCCCTCTTGGGAAATTTGCCGCGAGAAGGTTTACGGCAACACATCACTTACTTTCTACAGAATTGAGCAATGAGACGAGAAGGGAGTGGAAAAGATAAGGGAGAAAGGGGAGAAAAATTGCTTCTTTGTCCTTCTTAGTCCCCTTGTCTCCCCTACTCAGCACAGGCTAAATGCCCCGCTACAGCTAACCAAACTCCCTCAACCGCCCAACTGATTGGGGCGCTTGTATTGCTTATAGGCAGCGTAAAACAGTCCGGCGAGGGTGACGAAAACTAGACCAAGGACAATACCTGATAGCAGGGGTTCAACCACTGGAAATCTCCTCTGTGTAATGATTAAATATTCGTTGCCTGTTTTTGATTTTACCAAATTTAGTATGAATCCTGCGTCCTATAGACTTTTTGGATGGTGAATGCTCAGAAAAAAATAGTCTTCTGTGCTTGCAGACACGATCAAGAACTTTTAAGCTATGTGTAGGAAAAGAAAACTTTTTAGCACACTTAGACTTCAACGCAAACCTTTTGGATAACCAGATTACCAAACCTGAAATTTTGATTCAGCGCATCGTTTTATTGACGCTGGCCATACTGCTATCAGTCCCTTTGGGCTTTTTTGGTGTTCAGTTGGTTCAAGCCTCCGATCCTTATGTTAAGAGTGTTTTATCTCTAACAGGAAACCCAGTTCAAGGACACGCGATCTTTCAAATTAACTGTGCTGGTTGTCATGGTTTGGAAGCAGACGGGCGAGTAGGGCCAAGTTTGCAAGCTGTTTCCAAGCATAAGTCTCAATATGGATTGATTCACCAGGTAATCAGTGGCGAAACCCCGCCAATGCCAAAATTCCAGCCTAGCACCCAAGAAATGGCGGATCTTTTGAGCTATTTAGAGTCGTTATAGGTGTTAAATTCTGTTGTAAATCCCTTATGGAAAAAGGCAATACATCAAAATGTTACCTTTTTCGATCTTAGAACTTACGCAAAACTACACGCGGTAGGGGCAATACCCTGCGGGAAGCCGCTTTGCGTCTACATGAATTGCCCCTACCGGAGAATAAAGGTTTGGGCTATTTTTTGCGTAAGTCCTGGATCTCAGAAAACTTGTAACAAATGTTATTGCTCTATATTTCCAGAAGCGATCGCATCTAATTTCTTAGTATCCAGTATGATAATCGTCCCACCACGACTATAGGCAATTACTGACTTGAGACTTTTAATTAACCGCACACATTCTTCGTAAGTAATGCCACTGCTGCGAGCCATGCGATAATAAGACAATTTGACTTTTAAACACTCGCCTTGTGGACTTAATTCAGTTCCTGATTCGGCAGCAAAATATTGAATTAATCTGGCAAGGCGAACAATAGCTCTTTCAGAAACTAATCCGTGGACTGTCTCATGCAATTGCTGAATCCGACTGTTAAACACCATCAGCATTCGTAATGCAATTTCAGGGTTTTGTCCAATCGCTTTTAATAAAGCATCTCTCTCTATAGTGAGAATCTCACAATCAGATTCAGCAGTTACAGTTGCTGGGGAAATTCCATTGCCTAATAAAGCAGGAGCCGCAAAAATTTCCCCAGCCGCTAAGGTGCGGAGAATCGTTTCTTTCCCCGTTATTGCTATTTTGGTAACTTGAATTTGTCCACTGCTAACAGCATAGAGTTTTGTTGGTAAGACATCGCCCTCATGGAGAATAATCTCTCCTTTGCGATGGCGTTGCACCTGAGTGTGAGGTTGCAAATTTATTTTGTCTGCTGTTTCTAAACCTGCAAACACAATAATTTGCGAAAGTTGTTCCAGGGATGCCTGCATGATTAGCCTGATAAGCTGTTAAGCATATAAGAAAGCACATTGAGATTGCAGGAAAGCAGGGAGCAGGGAGCAAGGGAGAGGTTTGGCAGCTTTTATTACCATGAAAATGATGCAATTTAAATGACGATTAGCTGATCGCAAAGGCTGGACGATGATGAATCCAAGGGTTAGCCGCTTCTAATTGTGCTGCTAGGTTGATGAGGGTAGCTTCAGCCGCAGGTTTACCAATTAACTGGACACTTATGGGTAAACCATTACTATCAAAGCCTACAGGAATTGCGATCGCAGGTTGTCCTGTTGCATTGGCAGGTGGACAAGGGGCAATCCACTCAATAATATTTTGGAATGTCTCTTCTGGACTTAGCGAAGCCCATTCCCCAACGCGGACAGGTGAATGGAGATAAACTGGCAATACCAGCACATCCACGGTATCGAAAAAGGCTACAATCTGACGTGCTATTATCTGCATTTGGGAAACTGCTTGGAGGTACTGGGCAACAGAACCTGTGCGTGCAAATAGCCAGCGATTCAACGGTTGCAAGGCTTCTACCGGAAGTCCTGACGCAGCTACCCCAGCTTGCCAAACGATTTGAAATGGTTCAACTAAACCGCTAAAATCTGGAGATTTCTGTTCAACGTGGTGGCCGAGTTGTTCTAATAACTGGACTGTTTGACGGACACCTTGCTGACAGTTAGCATCAGCTTCTCCCAAAGGAGAAATATTAGTATCAAAGGCAATTCGCAAAGCACCCAATTTTGTCTGAGTAGCAGCGAGAAATGATGGTTCGGGATCTGGCAACCAGTAAGGATCGCCTGTAACATAGCCAGATATGGTATCCAAAAGGGCAGCAGCATCAGCAACAGTGCGGGCGATGGGGCCGTTGACAGCAATTCCAGCGAGGCGTTCGCCCACGGGTGCTTTACTCACTCTACCCCTGGATGGTTTAAGTCCCACCAAACCACAACAAGCCGCAGGGCCACGAATTGAACCACCGCCATCAGAACCTTGAGCGATCGCACACAATCCTGCTGCTACCGCCGCCGCCGCGCCACCACTGGAACCGCCTGGGGTGTATTCTAAATTCCACGGATTTCTGGCTGGAGGAAAACCCGTAGGCTCACTGTAAGGAAAAGAACCTAATTCGGAAGTGGCTGTTTTACCAAGAATAGTAAACCCAGCTTGCTTAATCCGTGTTACAACCCCATCATCATAGTTAGGGATATTGTTCAGTAATGCCGGATTTCCATAAGTACAGGTAACACCTACTACAGCATTGAGGTCTTTAATGGAAATTGGTACACCAAAAAATGGCGGTAGTTCTGAGGTAGTTGTCAATAATTCTGTTTTGGCTTTGGCATCTGCGATCGCTAGTTCTGCCGTCACCGTAAAATAACTTCCTAATTGGGGATTTAATTGCTCAATCCGTTCTAAATATATTTCTACCAACTCTAGCGGGGATATTTCCCGGCGACGAATTAATTGCGCCAACTCTAGTGCTGGGGTAAATGCTAAATCAACTTCATTCATAGGTTAGTGAATGGGTAATTTTGTCTTTCTCTGGGATTTTAAACTGAAATTGTTACTTTACCAGGATTTACGGGAATTATACATTTTATAGATCCTAAGATTTGTCACTCAATTAGGATGCTTAGATGTGTGGTTATGTTCTTACTCCAGCTATTTTAATTGTTTCGCATAAACTTTCGACAAATCCCTAAGAGATATTTATGGCTAACCTAGAAATACTTGTTAGCGAATTGCCAGCACTAATTCAGAATCTAAAACTGACTATTGGCGATTCTAATAAAATCATGGAACAAATTATCTCGATTAATAATGCTCAAGAACAACTACGAAATATTAAAAAATTAATTGCTCAGGAATTGAGATTGGAGAACGTCAAAAATTCTGCGATCGCTACACTTCCTCGAATAGGTACTGTAGCTAGTTTGTTTATACCTAGTGTTGGATTGGTAGATCCTGCGATCGCAGAAAAATTTGGACATTCAAAAACTAAAATCTCATTAACTGATTTACAATCCAAAATCGATGACTGGATAGAATGGGGTTATTTTTTGCAAGCAATAGCTGCTGATATTCTCAGTGATAATAGTTTAGTGAATCAACTAAATTCTGATATTAATCATCTCAGCTTATTTGCACAATTTCAGGCAATTTCTGAAAATTTAAAAATTAACTTAGTATTTGAGAAAATTCATATTTTAGAGAACCAAATTGAAAATATTAATAATTGCCAAAATGAATTATTACAATTAAAACAAAAGTTAAATTATGTTTTTGATACTATTAAAAATAGTCGTAGCTTATTAAATATTTTATTAGGAGTGTCTGCTTTTTGTGGGAAATCTGGCTTCGCCTTAGAGTGGTTAGATGATGACCATGAATTAATTATATCGAGTGGTAGTAAATTTCAAGAATTGACCGATATTCTTAATGATTGCGATTATCTCCAAGAACAAATTGCTGTTTTAATTATTCAGAGTGACACTTTAAGGGGACAGGCAGAAAAAGCCCTAAAAAAGATAGAACAAGAAAATCATAATAAAGAAACTATTAGCCAGCATATACAAATATTACCAAAATTTTCGACACCCAAGATAGTACGTTCGGTTTTGATCGTAGTCTCAAGTTTATTAGTCTTGGGTTTTGGTAGCTGGAAAATTAAACAACAAAGTCTCCAATGGCAGCAGATAAATCTAAGTTTAACTCAAGAAGAAAGTGCAAATGCTAAGTTTAAATCTGCTCAAAAATTCGGTATGGAGGCTGCTTCTCTAGTCCAAAAACCACCGCATCCTCTAAAAACCTGGCAACAAGCAGAAACTAAATGGCATCAGGCAATAATCTTATTAGATAGTATTCCTCATCAAACATCAGTTTATGAGAGGGCAAAGAAGAAATTAGCTTACTATCAGATTAACTATAAATCTATCAGTCAAAGAATATTAGTAGAAAAGCAAGCTTTAGCAAACTTAGAATCAGCTCAAAAACTAGCAACAGAAGCTAATGTTTTTGTAAATAGTTCACCTCATTCACTACTAGTTCGGCAACAAGTACAATACAAATGGGTGCAAGCAATCAATTTATTGCAAGCTATTCCAGAGAGTACATCTGTCTCTCTACAAGCTAAAGAAATGCTTACTATTTATAAAAATAATTATGCCGCTATTAGTCAAATATAGCCGTCCTAGATTATTTGTAAAAAATTAGATACCCAACTTCTTGAAGAAGTCTGGTATCTGGAAAACGCAAATTTTCACATCTCGATATAATGCAATACGGTTCAGTTAAGAGCTACTGGCAAAAATTTTGGGTTTTCGAGACGCGATAAATCGCCGTCTCTACAAGTATTTTGGTCTTATCTGAACTGTATTGCGATATAATGAGGTATATCCTCAAATATTTTATGGATAATTTATTGCATCATTGCTTTCTTTGCTATAGCAATCTATATACTGAGAATTAATCCACCCTTCCCTACCTAAGATTCTATTGTTTGGGCTATTAGTAACACGCACCTTAACCCAAGGTGTCGGGCGACCTTGAAGTGATACAATATCTGGCTTGAGTAATATAATATTGTTGCCATTATCTAAACCTGCTGTTGACTTTCCGCCAGGTGTAGTACGTAAAGCTAATTGCCCCGATTGCAACCCAGTTATTTCGCAGAGTGCAGGCTTAACTTGAGCTACATTGCCAGTACATTTTAGACTGCTACTACGTATCCAACCTTCTAAGCCTTTTTCTTTAGGACTATTTGCATCGATAACGCTAATGTAAATCCAGTTTTCAACACCTTTAGCTAGTACTTTTAACTTTGCATCTTCATATAAATTAATTGCACCTCCATCTTCAAATTCTCCTTGCGGTTTTCTTAGGTATAACAAAAGTGCTTCCTCATATCCTAGTTTTTTGGCTTGACAAGTGACTTGTCTGTTATCATTTTTGGGAGTTGCAGCATTTGCTATTGGTAAAAAATTAAGAGTAGAAACCCACAGGTAAAATGCAGCAAAATAAATTTGAGGTATAGGTTCAAAAAAACTTGCCATTGTTGAGTAAATACGAGTGTTTTTCCTACCTTATCTGTGATAAACCTCATCGTCCAGCATAATTTTACCTAAATCTATAAGGCGGATAAGATAGAATTTTTAATCTACCCTGGGGGAAGATGAAGCGCAGAGGGTTTAAAAAATTAAAGAGGTAAATCGCCCTTTTTGAACGCTTTACCTCTCTTAACAAAAGATAATTATAACTAACAATTAAACCTTAGAACGGTCAGTCAAAATCTCATAACCCGTGTCTGTAACTAACACTGTATGCTCAAACTGAGCCGACAAAGAATTATCCACAGTCACTGCTGTCCAACGGTCAGATAATGTCCGGGTGTGTCTAGAACCTGCATTTAAAATTGGCTCAATTGCCAGCGTCATCCCCGCACGGAGTTTAACATTTGGCATCTCACGAGTACGGTAGTTGAATACTGAAGGTTCTTCGTGCAAGTTACGACCGACACCGTGTCCAGTGAATTCTTCGACTATACTAAAGCCGTTCGCTTTCACATGGTCTTCAATTGCTCCAGCTAACTCAATTAGGTATACACCAGCCTTTACTTGTTCAATGCCCTTAAATAAAGCTTCTTCTGCTACGCGAATTAATTTAGCAGCTTCTTCTGTCACTTCACCGACAGCAATTGAAATGCAAGAATCACCATGAAAGCCTTGGTAATAAGCGCCAGTATCTACTTTTAATACATCTCCCACACGAATCACTTTCTTGGGGCTAGGAATGCCATGTACTGCTTCATTATTAATGCTGGAGCAAATAGAACCTGGAAAACCGTGATACCCTTTAAAACTCGGTGTTGCCCCCATTTCGCGGATGCGCTTTTCTGCGTGAGCATCTAAATCAGCAGTTGTCATTCCTGGCTTTACTAGCTCAGAAATTTCTTTTAAGACAGTTGCCACAATTGCAGATGATTGCCGCATGATTTCAATTTCACGCGGTGATTTAATTTCAATTCCTCGGCGTTGTTTTTTCGCAGGTGCAGGCTGAGTTGTTTGAGAAAGTAAGTTACTGAAAATGTTCATGGGAAATTAATAATTACTGTTGGCTTTGTCGATGAAGTATGAATGCTTTCTCTAGATTACTTGAGAAATAATATCTATAATTTAAGTTATTTCAATCCCTGATAAGGATTATTGCAGTTTAGTCACTAATGTATACAGAATAACATATTCACTTACTGCTGATATTTTAGACTTCAAACAAAATCGCCCTAACTTATTTTTGCTCCCCACTATAGGGTTTAGCTCAATTATCTTTAATTGAAACACTAGAGGGCTATTAAATACTGAGTCGAATAATTTTTAATTACTTATGGCAATTTCTCCAGTCATACCTGCTTCCGTATGTCCTGGTATGGAACAACGTAAGCCATAAGTTCCAGATTTTAAGGGCACAAATACCCATTCTGCCTCAGCACCCGGCTTGAGTTCCAGTTCGTGAATAGCTCCTTTAATTTCTACTTTGCCTGCTTGGACTTTTTGTGTCCAGATGCCATCGGCAAAGTCTTTAGCAGTAAAATAATGCTTCAGTTGGCTAGGATTGGTAAGCCGAAGTTGATAGCGTTTGCCAGCCTCGAATTCCAGATGATTTGGCTCAAATTTGAGTTCGTTAGCCGAATTACCTAAGCTAATTGTAATTTCTGTAGCTGGTTGCTTAAGCAAATCACTAGACAAATTTGCCGCTATTGCTGGAGTCGCAGTGATGAAATTTAAGCTTAGTAAAAACGTTAATATTACGTAGCTACGACGTAATATTTGCAGCCAAGCAATATTTGGAAAAGTCAGAGATGTAATTAAAATTTGGTATAAATGGTTGTAAATTTTCATTGGTAGTTCTCAAAAGGCAATGCTAATGAGCAGGAAAAATTTATAGGTAGGGGGAAAAACCGCTTTACCTATTCTTTATTATCCATGCCTAGCGTCCATCTCTACCTAATGCTTTTCTCTGCTAACACAGATGGCCCCGCAGTAACGACTACGATTTGATCTGGGTGGAGTAATTCACGAGCCGCTTGATTAACTTGCTCAAAGGTAACTTTCTGGAGTTTGTCAGTAAAGGTGTGCAATTCTACTTTATCTAGTCCATACACCTCATTCATCAGAATTCTATCTGTTAATTCTTCTGGGTTTGCCAGGGAAACGTTGTAGTTGCTGATGAGGGTACGTTTAGCTGTTTCTACTTCTAGCGGAGTCACACCTTGTTGATGGATTTGCTGTAGTATTTGGCGAGTACTAGCGATCGCTTGACTAGCATCTTCTGGACTAGTTTGCATTTCTATCAAAAATGTGCCTGCATTCTTCCCGGCTTGGAAGTAGCTATAAATTCCATAGCTCAAACCTTGGCGATCGCGTACTTCTGCACCCAGTCTACTAGATAAAGTATCGCCTCCCAAAATCTGGTTCAATACTAAGGCTGCGTGAAACCGAGGATCGTAACGCTTAATACCTGTGTAACCCATATATGTCACAGCTTGGGCTTTACCTGGTAAAACTGTGTTGACACTCACTATTTTCTCCGGCATTGATACCGGAGGATATTTTAATGTGGGTGCTTGGCCGCTAACTTCCCAGTTACCAAATTCATTTTTAATGAGCGATCGCACTTTGTCTAGATCAAAATCTCCTACCAGCGCCAACACTGTCGTATCTGGACGATAATGTTTAGCTTTGAAATCGATCACATCCCGCCGTTGAATCTGCTGTAAACTCTCCTCCGTGGGAAAAGTATGTAAAGGATGTTTTTTCGGGTAAATTGACTGCACAAATATTCTTCTGGCTACTTCTGCTGGCTCATCTAATTCCAGTTGCAGATCGGTTAAAGTTTGTTGGCGATGTAATTCCAATTCTTGTAGGGGAAAGGTACTATTTTTAACAACATCTGCCAATATCTCTAGAATTACTGGCAAATCCCCTGCTAAACTATCACCCTCGATATGCACACCTTCACGATGGACTTCAAAGTTGAGACTTGCCCCTCGTTCTGCCAATATTTTGGCAATAGTTAAGACATTTTTGCTCTTAGTACCATTTAGCAAATTATCTGCCACAAAAGCAGCCAATCCCGCTCGATCATCTGGATCAAATTCTGTACCGGCTTGAATATAGCCGCTTAGAGTAACGGTGGGAGTACTATGATCGGGTAAGAGTAATATCCGCAGCCCGTTGGTAAGTTTAT
Source organism: Nostoc sp. (assembly GCF_036917775.1). Classification (GTDB taxonomy): domain Bacteria; phylum Cyanobacteriota; class Cyanobacteriia; order Cyanobacteriales; family Nostocaceae; genus Nostoc. The sequence goes on along the minus strand of NZ_JBALEQ010000051.1, from coordinate 21,757 downwards.
ATTCCTGTGGTAAAACTTGAGCAATCGCATCTGTAGCCAAATCCACAGGCGGTAAGTACTTCACCATCTCAGAAGGAAGCACAGGCACGCCAGGAGAGAAATTTTCTGTAGTTTGGGCTGAGTCTGGTTTATCGCCAACCCCTGCTATCTGCTTTTGAGTTGGTTCAAAAAAGCCTACTGTCCGAGCTTCTTTAGTAAGGTATTTGTTAATAACAGCGACAACATCCGTTGGCTTCACCAGACGCACAGCATCCAAGTAGCGTTCTGTATAACGATAATCACCAACAGTTGTCTCATCATTGCCCAATCGCATTGCTTGAGAGGTGATATCACGGTTACTCAAAATTACATCTGCTGTTAATTGGGTTTTGGCTCGTTCCACTTCCTCAGTTGTCACGCCTTTTTCTGCTACATTTGCGATCGCGTTACTCAACACTGAGTCAATTTTTTTCAAATCTTTTTTAGATCCAGCCGTCACCAAAATCTCATACCAGCCAGATTCTCGCAAACTGGTAACGGATGCTGTAACTTCACTAGCTAAACCTGATTCCACCAAGGCTTGATAAAGTCTAGAATTCCGTCCTTCTGTAAAGATGTAATCCATCACATCCAACGCCGGCACATCTGGTTGATTTGCATCTGGTAGCGGATACACAACTTGTAACAGTCGCCCTGCTCCCGGTTCTCGCAACACTATAGGAGTGGGGAATTGGGAATTGGGAATTGGGAATTGGGAATTGGGAATTGGGAATTGGGCATAGTTATTTTCCTTGTCCCCCTTGTCTTCCCCTGCCCCCTGCCCCCTACCCCCTGCCCCCTGCCTCTTCGGTAGTTTGCCAAATACTTCTTTAATTGTTTCGAGAGTATTTGCAGTTTGAAAATCTCCAACAATCACTAAGACAGCATTATCGGGGCTGTAAAAATTACGGTAATATTTTTGTACTTGCTCAACTTCAAATTTCTCGACATCAGCTTTAGTACCACCTACAGGCAACCCATAAGCATGATTAGGAAATACTGCCTGCATGACGGCGCGGTTGAGGCGATATTCTGGACTATTTTCGTAACCTTGCAACTCAGAAATTACTACTCGCTTTTCACTCGCTAGTTGTTCTGGCTCAATCTGGGAATTTTGCATTCTGTCTGCTTCCAGCACTAAAAGCGCTTTTAGCTTGTTACGCTCCACAGTACCGTAATATGCAGTTTGGTCATAGCTTGTGAAAGCATTGGAATCACTACCTAAAGCACTAAACAAACGGCCAAATTGAATTGGACGATTTTTTGTGCCTTTAAACATCAGGTGTTCCAACTGGTGGGCAATGCCATTCACCCCTGGTTCTTCGTTGCGTGAGCCAACCTTGTACCACACCTGCACCGTCACCACTGGCGCAGTATGCACTTCCTTTGTTAGGACAGTTAGACCATTTTCCAGCACTGTCTTATGGACGTTTTCTGTCAGTGTTGAGGGCATTATTCTTTTTACTAGCAAGGTTGACTGGGATTTTTCTTTGTTAGATATAGCTGTATGTTGACTATTAGCAGGTTGATCGCTCAACAAAAAAACCGCTACTAGCCATAAGCTTAAAATTAATAACGGCAAGGAGTATTTATAAAATCTAGACAATCCATACATGTACTTAGGAAGTATATCTGTAAATTAATTTACATAATTGTTTAGGTGTTACCATATTTTAATCTGGCAAAAAAATCTGTTACCTCGGCAACAATATAGAAAAATAATATATTAGCAATAAAGGTAATAAAAAAGCTAAATTATGGCAATTTTGCTAAAAATCGAATGAATTCCAGAGGTAAGCCATCAGTATCGGCAATGAAAGCCACTTCGTAAATGCGATCGCCTATTTGCTGTTGTGTCGGTTCTAAAAGTACTTTTAACGGTTGTAATTCTTCGGTTTGACTCTCAGCCGCCGCAATCGAAGCACGTTTTTGTAAATTTGTCAACCAGCTAGGTAAATCTGGTGTAATCTCAGTTAAATCGAACGAGAGATGATAGTACCCCACATAATGCTCGTCAGCAAAGGCATCTGGGGCTGGCTTTGGCTCAGGAATTTGGATCAGCTCAATTCTGCCGCCCAATCCTTCCATCCAGCAAGCTAGCGTGTAGCCTGTAGTAAAGCGTTCCGAAATTGTAAATCCTAAATGTTCGTAGAAAGCGATCGCTCGATGAATATTCGCAGTCCGAATAGAAGCGTGGTGCATAATTTGTCACTTGTCCTTTGTCACTTGTCCTTTGTTTAGGCACTTTTAACTAAATCCAATTCTTCTTGTGGGGACAAGAGAACTATGAGCAGTGGTTTCCGTCATTGGTGTAGCCTGCGCGTAGGTATCAATTCAGAGCGTCTCGCCCACCCATAACCAAGGGCGGACAAGATGTCCACCCCACAAGATTGGATAGTTTTTTTCTTGGTAATCCCTGATTCACTAATGACCAATGACAAATGACTAATGACAAACGACCATTATTCAAACAACCTGAAATAAGGGTAGCGTACAGGGACACCAGGCTCTTTTTCCAAGTCAAAATTAATCACTTCCCAACAGGGATCTTCTGAGGTATCGGGGCTAAACTCTACGGGTAAGCCGTATAGCCGAGCGGCGGTAACTTCTGGTTGTCCAGAACGCCAAGGTGTACTGCGTTCTAAATAGCCACTCATCAATTCCTGATAGCGGTGAGCAATAATCACTTTTGTGGCTCGATAACCTTGGGTATAGAGCTTATCTAAGGCTTCGTGAATTTCAAACCGAATACCATCGGGATGAGTATGCTGCCTATACCAGTCATTATTCCACCTCCGCCAATGACGGCCTGATTGCAAATGGATTAACTCTCCATTTTGAGGATTAGCTTCAAAAGCGCCATGACGCGGACACAAATAGGTATCTGTTAATGTCAGCGCCGGAATAGTCTGGCGACAATGGGGACACTGTATTTCCGGCCCAAACATCGGGTACTGAAAGCCTGGATTCATCATGAAGTGCGTACAAACATAATTTTGTCTTCACCAGCACTAGTGGATTGGATTATACACTTCGGCTCTACCACTTTGGGTTACTTGTTGACTGCTGCACAGACACAGAGTTGCAGCAGTAACATTGTTCACTAGTGTTTTCCTCAGCGTAGAGGCTTGACGCTGTGATATCCTGGTCGTGCAACCAGCCTCAAAGGTTGGAGTTTCTCCAGTGTTCCTTAGTACCATTATTAATATTCTATCGTGTCTACCGCTTCTTACTGGACATCTCCTGATTTTTCTCAAGCTGCCTTCATCGCAGCCAACGCTGTTGTTATTGGTTCGGTAAATATAGCAGCAGGGGTGAGCATTTGGTATGGAGCAGTAGTTAGAGCAGATGTAGAACGCATTGAAATTGGCGAATGCACAAATATTCAAGATGGTGCAATTCTACATGGCGATCCTGGTTTTCCAACTATTTTAGAAGATCATGTTACCGTAGGGCATCGCGCTGTGGTACATTCCGCTTACATTGAGCGTGGAAGTTTGATTGGCATTGGCGCGGTTATTTTAGACGGGGTACGAGTGGGTGCTGGTAGCATTATTGGTGCTGGCGCAGTCGTAACTAAAAATATACCGCCTTTGTCACTAGTTGTAGGTGTTCCAGGCAAAGTGTTACGACAATTAACAGAGGCTGAAGCCGCAGAACTAATTGAACACGCTAAACGTTACCAAAAGTTAGCTTTAGTTCATGCTGGTAAAGGCACTGATCTCGGCTTTAGCAAGGCTTAGGGGCAGGGGAAGAAGGAAGGGGGCAGAGGGCAGGGGAGCAGGGGAAGCAGGGGGAGACAAGGGGGACAAGGGGGACAAGGAAAATGAAAATAACTATGCCCAATTCTCAATTCCCAATTCCCAATTCCCCATTCCCAATGCCCAATAATTTAAACATTCTTTACATATATGTTGGGAAAAGTTACCCACTTCAGCTAAAAATAAAAATGAGAGCAGTTGACAAAACTTTAATTTCTACTTAAGAGAGGGGTTCTAGATATGGATATCGATTACCGTATAGCGATCGTTTTAGCACCAGTTGTCATTGCTGCTAGTTGGGCAGTGTTTAATATTGGCGCTGCGGCTTTAAGACAAATTCAAGGCTTTTTGGATCGGGAAGCCTAAATTCGGCTTAATATCATCACTTTTGAACCGTCTGTTTCTACTTACGGAAACAGTCGGTTTTATCACGATTAATGGTGCATTGTTATAAGAGGCAGAGGGGAAGAGAGCAGGGAGTAGAAGGGAAAGAGGTAATTTTTATTCTCCCCCTGCCCCCTGCCCCCTGCCCCTGCCCCTGCCCCTGCCCCTGCCCCCACTCCTCCTTCCTTGGATATTGATTCTGTAATACAACCCCTTCAACGCTTTGGTGTCCATCTGGGACTCGATCGCATTGTCAACTTATTGGCACATCTAGGTAATCCTCATCACCAAGTCCCGGTAATTCATGTTGCTGGCACTAATGGTAAAGGTTCTGTCTGTGCCTATCTTTCCTCTGTACTTACTGAGGCTGGTTATCGCACAGGACGCTACACTTCCCCCCATTTAGTCGATTGGACGGAACGTATTTGTTTGAACGAACAGCCAATTGATTCTGAAGAATTGAGGCAATTATTAGAAAAAGTCCAAGCAGTTATTCGGGCTGGTGACGAGGAGATCCCCCCAACCCCCCTTCAAAAGGGGGGCTATGTTTCAAACTCAAAAAAGGAAGATAGGGGGGATAAAACTTTTTCACAGAAGTATGGGAACCCGACTCAGTTTGAAGTAATTACGGCGGCTGCTTGGTTATATTTTGCCCAGCAGCAAGTAGATGTGGCTGTGGTAGAAGTCGGACTAGGAGGGCGCTTAGATGCAACCAATGTCTGTTTGGAACCCATAGTTACTATCATCACTTCCATCAGTCGGGAACATTGGCAACAACTTGGCCCCACCGTCGCGGATATTGCTAGAGAAAAAGCAGGCATTCTCAAAGCTGGATGTCCCGTCGTGGTTGGGCAATTGCCACCAGACGCAGAAGAAGTTGTGCGATCGCGGGCTTTAGAATTAGAATGTCCAATTTTTACGCCTCAACCTGCCCGTCAAATCGCTACAGGATGGGCAGAATATCAAACACTTCAAAATTCTCAATTAATTAAATATCCTTTGCCATTAGCCGGACAAATTCAATTAGCAAATTCAGCTTTGGCAATAGCAGCTTTAGAAATTCTCCAACAACAGGGTTGGCAGATTTCTGAAGAAGCCATAATTAAGGGCATGGCAAAAACTCAATGGCCAGGGCGGATGCAATGGACTACCTGGAACAAGCATAAAATATTACTTGATGGCGCTCATAATACTGCCGCCGCCCAAGTTCTTCGCCAGTATGTCGATAGCTTAGACGCAGCTAATCCCAAGCCCATCACTTGGGTTATGGGAATGTTTGCGGATAAGGATCATGCTGATATTTTTGCCGCCCTACTGCGCCCCGGCGATCGCCTTTTTTTAGTACCAATACCAGTAGAATCCTGGCCAGGTAGAACTTCTGCCGATCTAGACTCCTTATCAAACCTAGCTCATAGCCTCTGTCCCCAATTAAGCGATCGCCAAATCCATCCAGATTTATTCACAGCCCTAGAAGCCGCTACCACAGACGATTTAATCGTTGTATGTGGTTCCCTTTATCTAGTAGGTCATTTTTTACAAATGGGGAGTAAGTCGTGAGGTAAGGGACTTCCAAATAAAAAAATATACCATCGCTATAGAGGCAGGGAGCAGGGGGAAAAAGGTAATGTTATTCTTCCCAATTCCCAATTCCCAATTCCCAATTTATCTTTGATTCCACTCCTGCGCCGCATCTTCTACAGCTTTATCCACAGTCTTCTCTCCTAACATTGCTGCTTGCAAATTCTCGTAAATTGCCTTTTGCAGTTTGTTGAAATCCTTCAAATTAGGGGTTAATATTTCTGCCTTTTGTAGTTCTTTAGCACTCATAACTCGCGCTTTTTCTATTGTTGAAGCATTAGCTGGAATATCTGTAAAGTAACTATCAGACAATGCCTTGACTGTAGAAGGTAAGACATTGGCAGCTTTTGCAAAGGCTAACTGATTTTCGTCATTGGTGACAAATAAAGCAAACTTCACAGCACCATCTGGTTGTTTCGTGTCGCGGGGAATAACTATGTTCATTACCGCGACATTTTTCTTACCTGTGTCACCAGTGAGTTGCGGTGCTATTGCTGAAGCTTGGGCGATTTTCGGGGCATTATTAGCGATCGTTTTCAGAAACTCTGGCCCAGAAGCAAGAAACACAGTTTCTCCAGATTGATATAAATCGATTGCATGGCGATGTCCTTGCGTTAAAGCCTCTTTAGGCAGTAGCCCTTTTTTATACAAGTCTACCCAGTACTGAAACGCTGCCTTACCTTGTGCTGAATTAAACGCTGCTTTCCCCTCAGCATCTATTAGAGTGACTCCCATTTGCACAAAAGATTCCAGCACTTCACCGGAATCTTGCGGTACGAAAGTTACAAAAAAGGCATATTTGCCAGTCTTATCTTTAATTTGTTGGGCTGCTTGTGCTAATTCTGCGTAGGTTGCGGGTACCTTATTGATACCTGCCTGTTTTAATAAATCAGTGTTATAAATGGTTAACCTTGTGGTGAGATACCAGGGAAATCCAAAACTCTTGCCATTAAGTGTACTTGCCTTCCAGATATTCGGTAGATAGGAGGAACGTATATCGTTTGAGACTTTCGCATCTAAATCTAACCAGGCATTTCGTCCCGCTAGTTGGGAAGCGAAACCCGGATTGAGGTTAACTACATCAGGTGGCGTTTTTGCTGAGACAGCTGTTAAAATTTTGTTCTCCATAGCTGCCCAAGGCACATCAACCCAGTTAATCTTTATACCTGGATTTTGCGATTCAAAATTTGCAATTAGGTTTTTGAAGTAGTCGGTAAATTGGGGTTGGAGTTGCATTGTCCAAAACTCAATAGTTGCCCCTCCTGAATTAGCTTGTTTTGTATTTGTACTAACATTACCTGTGCTGCAACTTACAATCCAACTGGTTAATAAGCCAAGCAGTGCCAAAGCAAGAAGTTGTTTAAATTTTCGCAATTGAATCATTTTCCCAGTATTTTTACGCTTGATCAGTGTGAAAAGCTTAGACAGAATTGTCGAGATTATAGGCTAAATAAATTACGTGTAGAGACGTAATATATTACGTTTCTATCCACAACTAATTTAAATTTTCAATTTAGCAGTCCATCGGGCACAACTGTGGTACAAAAACTCAATCGTCTATTTGGTAAATCGAATAAAGGGGTCGGCATTGAACTTGCTCCCGAACGGGTAAATGTAGTTCAGCTACGCAAACAGCGTCAAGGCTTGAAACTAGAAACCTTTACATCGGTAGCAGTTCCAGAAGGCGTAGTTACCGATGGTCAAATCACCGATCCCGCAGCAATGGCGCAATTAATCCAGCAGGCGCTAGCTGAAAGCAAAATCAAAACTACTCGTGTTGCCACTGGTGTACCAGGGCGAGATTCCATCGTTCGGATTATACCTGTACCAACGGAGTTAGATGACAAAGAACTGCGAGAAATGGTGCTAAACCATGAAGCAGGTTTGTATTTACCATATCCCCGTGAAGAAGCTGATGTAGATTATCAGAAACTTGACTACTTTGTAGATGAGGATGGCATTGAAAAAGTACATGTACTTCTAGTAGCCACTCGCAAGGAAATAACGGATACCTATATAAGTACATTTGAACAGGCAGGACTACAAATTGATGTTTTAGAAATTAACAGTTTTGCCCTGATTCGAACTATTCGTGAACAACTGCGACAATTTGGGCCGCAAGAAGCAGCAGTCCTAGTTGATATAGAGTTCGACAGTACAGAAATCGCCATCATTGTTAACGGAGTACCGCAATTTTCGCGCACAGTGCCCATAGGCACTTATCAAATGCAAACTGCGTTAGCAAGGGCAATGAGCTTACCCACATCACGAGATATGGAACTGTTACACGGAATGATTATTCCCCCAACTCCTCTAGATGGTGGGAAAACCGGTGTTACCGAAATCGATCCTGGTATGGCAGCCATATTAAGAGTATTGGGAGAACTAACGGATGAACTGCGCCGTTCGATCGATTTTTACCTTAATCAAAGTGAAAATTTGGAGGTAGCGCAGATTTTATTAGCTGGGCCAGGAGGCGGACTCCAACAGCTAGATGAATTCTTTACCCAACGATTGAGCTTGCCAACTACCCAAATAGATCCAATTGGGTCTTTGTCGTTAGAAGTTGACACTGATAAATATCCACAGGTACAACGCTCTGGCTTGGCGATCGTACTTGGTTTAGGAATGCGGGAGGTGTAATACCGATTTTAGATTTTGGATTTTGGATTGTCTGTTTTGATAGTTAAGCTGTTTGAGAATTCTCAAACCATAAATATTTGTTTCTACTTGGTGTGAGAAAATGTACAGTTTGGATGTTAATTTTCTTAAAGATCGCCCAGCATACCAGCAAAAGCCTGAGAGAAAGGGAGGAATATCCCTAAAATTCCCTACAGGTAATATGACACCAGTGTATGTGGGAGTTGCAGTAGGTATAGGTCTTCCAGCTTTATTGGGAGTTAGTTGGTTCTTGTTGCAAGGGAAGATTGTTGAATTAGATGCTCAGGTAGCAAAACTTGATCAGGAAAGCAAGAGATTAGATACAGAAATAGGAAATCTGAACAAAATCAAAGCTGAGACAAGTGCAGTTAAAGGGGAAACTCAAGCTTTAGTCACTGTATTTGACCAGATTCGACCTTGGTCAGCAATGCTGCAAGATTTGCGCGATCGCATCCCAACGGCAGTGCAAATCGAGACCATCAGGCAAATCTCACCCGTTGCGGCAGCGGAAGGGCAGCCTCCAAGCAATCCCTCAGGGGGATTAGAAATTACTGGATTTGCTCGTTCTTTTAACGATGTCAATGATTTCTTATTGAGTTTACAACAGTCTCGGTTCTTGAAGTCCACAGAAAGCAGAATTCTAACGGCAACGTTAGTAGATCCTCCCTCAATACCAGGTGCAGCTCAACCTCTTAGTGGTGTAACAATTAAGCCCCCACAAGTAGTTAAATACACTATTCAATCTGGTATGAGCGACGTTCCAGCTTCGGAATTAATCCGGGAGTTGGAAAAAAAAGGCACGGTGGGGTTAGTAACTCGAATTCGTAGTATGCAACAAACAGGAGTCATTCCAAAATGACGCTGAGTGATGATTTAAATTTTGCCGAACATGGTGGCGAATTCAATTCGGAAACGCCAGCCCACCCCGTGATATTTGGTATTGCTTTTACACCAAAAATCATTGGCATCTTGGTAGGGGTAATTGGTTTAGCGGGAGCAGGTTATATCTTGTTAAACCTGCTGATGCCAGCTTGGGAAAGCTATCAGCAGCAGCAAGCAAAAAGCTCTGAACTGCAAGGGCAAATTGAGCAAAAAAAAGCCAATATCAAACAGATTGAAAAAGTTAAAGAGGAACTAGCACAGGCAAAACAGCAAAAAGTTCAGGTTTTAGGTTTATTTGCTAACGAGAAAACCTTAGATACATTGTTGTTAGATATGAACCGCTTAGTTGAGTCTGGCAATACTCCAACTTCTATTAATGCAGTCAGAGCCAAACTAAAGAAATTTGTGCCAGTTTCCCAAAAACCAGAACCGATTACTGATGGATCTCTAGGACTAAAGGTTGACGGCAAGCTGCAACGCAGCACTATCAATGCCGAAATTACAGGAACTTATGAGCAAACACAATCGATAATTCGTAACATTGAGCGATTACAGCCTTTGTTAATAATTAAAGATTATCAAGCAACTTTGGCTCCATTAGAATCAAGATCCCCATTAGACAAAACACCACTACAGGTTGGGCCAGTAGCGATTAATACGTCATTCCAGTTACAAGTATTGATGCCACTTAGTCCTGAAGAAATAGCAGCTAAAGCTGCTGCCGCAGCTAAAGCTACCCCGAAAAAGTAGTTTTTAATTAGTAGTTATGAATTGTGAATTGTGAGTTAGGAGTTATGATTCCTAACTATTCACTCATAACATCTTACTTTTAACGAACTACTCAAAATTGTTTGTAAACAAGGTTTTATTAGGTGAGGAATGAACTGTGAAACAGCTTCACGGTAATAGTTTTATATTAGGTACTGCCGCTTTTATCTTTTTGGCGGCTCAACCAGTTTGGGCACAAATTAGTCAAGTTACTAATGTCCAGTTAAATCCAGTTAATGGTGGAATTAGTGTTGCTTTGAAAACTTCTTCAGGGTCGCGCCCCCAAGTTTTCACGACAAAAAGAGGTAAGGCTTTAGTCGCAGATATTATCAATACTCAATTACGATTACCACAAGGTAATAGTTTTCGTCAAGATAGCCCAGCCCCAGGAATTGCATCTGTCGAGGTTAACCAGCTTGATGCCAACAGCATTCGGGTAACGGTAACTGGCAGCAGCAACATACCTAGCAGTCAACCTGTGGTGCGATCGCAAAATGGAATTACACTCAGCTTTAGTCCATCGGCAGGCACTATAGCATCAGCACCAACGCCAACAGCGCCAACACCAACAGCACCACCTGTTACAACTCCAGCCCAACCTGGTCAAAGTTCAGGTGTTCTTGTTCCCAACCCGCAAGTCACCATTGATGGACAACCTGCCCAAGCAGCCGGGCCAGGCCAACCTCTAAGCCAGGCTCCACCTTTTCTACCGAGAGCCGTTGCCCCACCGGTAGGAGATATTGCTATTTCCGCCACTGATGCTTCTCCTAGCACCATTGACTTAGGAACTCAGGAACGTGTACCCCGCTTAGTATTGCGAGATGCGCCGGTGCGTGAGGTTTTATCACTGCTTGCTCGTGCTGCTAATTTAAACCTGGCTTATATCGGAGGTGAGCAAGCTGCTGGTGCTGCTGGTGCTGCTGGTGCTGCTAATGCACCAGCAACTTCTCAAACCATCTCTTTAGATATAGAAAACGAGCCAGTACAAGATGTGTTCAACTACGTCTTGCGCTTGAGTGGTTTAGAAGCTAACCGCAGTAATCGCACAGTTTTTGTGGGGCCTAAACTACCTAATTCGACTCGTGACATGGTTATGCGTAACTTGCGACTCAATCAGGTCACGGTGGGAGTCGCCATCAACTTTTTGGTTGGCTTGGGGGCAGAAAGTGCCATCAGCCGAGAACGACAAGTTACCAGTGTTAGTGCTGTAGCTGTTGGGAATGCATCTGCTCCCATCACACAAGCTCAGACAACTACAGAAACCAAGGTCGAAACTCAACGTGTTGATTTTAAAGACTCTAACCCATTACTGAGAGGTTTACAGGCATTAGGAGATGAACGGACTAATTCTTTAACCTTGATTGGACCTCCCAAGCTAGTTCAGATGGCAATGGCTCAACTAACTCAGCTTGATATCCGCCGTCGTCAAGTGGTAGTTAACGTCAAGATTATCGATGTTAATCTTAATAACACTCAGGACTATAACACTAGCTTTTCTTTTGGGATTGGCAACAACTACTTTTCCAATGATGGTGGTGCAGCAAGTCTCAATTTTGGCGGTTCCAGACCAGCTACTAGTTCTGAAGTAGCAAGCAGTGTGACTAGTACACCTACTATTACGAATCCAATAACAGGCTCGCCTTTACTTAACCAAAATGGTACGTTCACGGTGCCAAATGGAGGTTCTGGCTTGAGAGTTATACAAGATGGCCAAGTTGTACAAGAAATTCCAGGTGATGCGACCTTTCTCCAACCTATTTCTCCCGCAAATAGCAATCCAACGACCCCTGGCCTTTCAGATTTCACTCCAGGAACACCAGACACGGTAACGATTACTACTGACCCCGTAACTGGAAGACAAACTAGTACCTATGCAGCAGGCACTCGTGCAACATCTACATTTAGTTTGCCTTCTCTATACCAATTTCCTAAACGTCTTCTCAGTAGTTTGCAAGCTCAAGTGACAAATGGCAATGCCAAGATTTTGACTGACCCAACTTTAATTGTCCAAGAAGGTCAACAGGCTCTTGTCAATCTGACTCAGGAAGTTGTGGGAAATATAACTCTCCAAACAACCGATACTTCTGGTGGTTCTAGGACAGAAAGAACAATTGAAAAACAAAAAGTTGGCTTAACCTTAAGTGTGAAAATTGACCGGATTGACGATAATGGATTCGTTTCTCTATCTGTTGCTCCTACAGTCAGCGCTCCCACAGGCTCACAAAATACAGGAAATGGACAAATTGTTTTAGTCTCTGAGCGTTCCCTTACTTCTGGCTTAATTCGCTTACGAGATGGTCAGACACTAATTCTGTCAGGGATTATTCAAGACCAAGACCGGACAAGTATTTCCAAGATTCCCATCTTAGGCGATCTTCCACTGATTGGTGCGCTGTTTAGAAGTACAAATAGATCCAACCAGCGCAATGAGGTGATTGTATTACTCACACCTCAAATTATGGATGACTCTGAAAACTCCTCCTATGGTTATAACTACAATCCCAGCCCAGAAGTTCGTCAAATTCTTGAACGTCGAGGGTTGAAGCTTCCTGGTAGGTAATAAAGATGATATACAGGTGAGTCATCTCTGCCAAAGGCTCAGATCCCCGACTTCTTTAAGGATACTGCTAGCGAATGGTGGGTTTGACCGCTCAAACTAACCAGTTTTAGAATCCCTTGATATTTCTGGTGGTAATTTCTTGAAAGTGCGGTGTGACACTGCACTTTTTTAGTCACAAAAATATGCGACCAAATTACAACCAAACTGTATCTGGACATTTATTGTGATTAAATTGAGCTACTTAATCAAGACTAACAAACACGTAATCGCGCGAATAAGCTAGTACGAGTTTGAGCTTTATTTACTTGCTTTGACCAAGTAAAAAAGCGACTTAGATTGATTGCACAAGCAGTAGCAAAATGTTGTAAGGTCAAATACAACTTCAATTAGTGGATTTTGATTGCAGTCACGAGTTTTTCGCCATAGATTTTTAGTTTTTCAATATTTGCCAACAATGTTGAGCGATAGCCCAATCTTCTTGAGTATGAATAACTAATACCCGTACTGCTGAGTCGGGTGTAGCAATATCTTCATCCACAGGGTGCTGTTGATTTTTCTGAAGATCAAGTTTCAATCCCAAAAAACCAAAAGCTTCACAGGCGGCTTGGCGAATTTCCGCAGAGTGTTCACCCACACCTGCTGTAAAGACCAAAACATCTAACCCACCCAAACTGGTAAGCATTGCACCGATCCCAGAACGCAGACGATGCACGTAGATATCCCACGCCAATTGAGCGCGGGAATTACCTTGAGCGTTGGCGTAGCCCGTCGTAGACATCGCTTTTCTCACTTCGCGCATATCGCTAGATACACCCGAAATTCCCTTTAACCCAGAAGCTTTATTTAATATCTCATCCAACTTTTCGACGGAATAATCGCAGTACCGCAACAGATAAATCAGAATTCCCGGATCAACTGAACCAGAACGACTACCCATCATCAATCCTTCTAAGGGCGTGAATCCCATTGTAGTATCAATACTACGGCCGTTTTTTATCGCCGCCAAAGAGCAACCATTACCCAGATGACAGGTAATTAATCGCTCAGGTGGAACATCTTGACCAAGGATTTGGGCAGCACGTTGAGAACAGTATTGGTGACTGATACCATGAAACCCATAGCGACGAATACCTTGCTCTACCCACTCATAAGGGCCGGGATAGATTGCGGCAGCATCGGGGAGAGTGGCATGAAATGCAGTATCAAAGACTGCTACTTGGGTGACATCTTTTGAGATTTCTTCAATTGCTTCTATACCTTCTAAAGCAACTGGATTATGTGCTGGAGCAAGGTTAGACAGACGAGCGATCGCCTTTTTAACATCCTCCGTAATTACTACACTATCTTGATAATCCTCTCCACCATGTACTATCCGATGCCCCACCACATCGATATCTGACAACCGATCTATTACTTTGGTAGCGCCATCACTCAGAGTATGAAGCATATAGGTGAGGTGTGCCTGTGGGGAATCATCAGAGATGGTTTCTTGCAATGTTGCACCTGTAGCAGTTTTCACCTCAATTTCGGCTACACCGCGATCTTGAGTCCAGTTGATTTTCCCTTCCCAAAGGGGTTGAGATGCTTGGGTGGAGAAAGCCTCATCTGTAATCTCATACAGACAACTTTTTTGAGTACTCGATCCGGCATTCAGCACCAATATCTTCATAGGACAACATAAAAACATGACCACCTTTGATCATGTCACTAAGTGTAGCCTGATGCTTCTAGCCTATACGCATAATATGCGGCAAAGGTGTGTTTCCAGCGCTAAAACTCTGTTGAATTATTTTTCAAAGCGATCGCTCACAGATTTTCTATGAACTCTTCCGGTGTAACTTGGGCTTGCTTAAGAATACCACTCAATATTTCTACCTTCAGTTCTTAATGTAGAGTATGACTTACGCAAAATTATGAAAAAGCGAACCGCGTTCGCGCAGCGTCTCGTTAGAGAAGACGCAAAGGACACGAAGTAATTAAGAGTTTGAGAGAGTTTTTGCGTATGTCTTACAAATATGATCGCTACTATTCAACAGCGTAATCTCATACTACTAAAGTTTTATTGTGGCTAATTCGGCAAATCCTCAACCTGCATCAAATCCAATTCTCGTTCAAATATTTCATCAATTGGCAACATTTGACCATCAACAGTCATAAACTTATGGTCTTTTGTTGCCCGAATCACTGAACCATCTTCCAAGCAATACTCAAACACCTCTTGTTCTCCGCGATCGTGCCACTGTGCTATGGGTTGTGTGTAAATATTCCCATTATTATCAACGCTATACACAGTACATTCAATACGTTTTTCTACAATTTTCCCAATCGGTAATAATCCATATTCTACTGTCAATATTTCCGTGTCATAACTTAAACAATATTCAGCAAACTTCAACATTTGCTCAAATAATTCATCCGCAACTTTTTTCGGAACACCATTTTTCGCTGCGCCATCTACGAATTTTTCTCGCTGCTTTTGCATCTCAGAAACTTTCTTTTTACCCATCGCCCGACGCAGCAAGTCAGCTTGTCCTAAAGAATATCCAGCCATATCTTGAGCAATTTTCATGATTTGCTCTTGATAGACCATAATTCCATAAGTTTCGTCTAATATTGGTTCTACAATAGTATGCGGATAATCAATTTTTTCTTGCCCGTGTTTGCGTTTAATAAATTTAGGAATTAGTCCCGCATCTAATGGGCCCGGTCGATAAAGTGCCAAAATTGAAGAAATATCTTCTATATTAGAAGGCTTTAAATCTCGCACTATCTGACGCATTCCCGAAGATTCTAATTGAAATATCCCTTCTAACTCACCTGCTTCTAATAGTTCGTAAGTTTTTTGTACATCTTTAGGTAAACTGCTATGTTCGCCTTTAGCTAATATCCTCTGCGCTTTTCTTTCTTGGCGCGGAATTTCATCAGGATCAACCCGATATCCTCTAGTCTCTTGAATCAAATCAACGGTCTTTTGAATCAGCGTCAGGTTCCGCAAACCTAGAAAATCCATTTTCAACAAACCCATTGATTCCAAATCTTCCATGAAGTATTGGGTAATCACGGAACCATCATTATTCTTCTGTAGCGGGACAATTTCATCCAGTGGTTCGTCTGAAATTACTACCCCAGCTGCATGAACGCCAAAAGTTTTGTTAGTTCCTTCAATTCGCATCGCCATATCAAGCCAATGTCGAACATGGGGTTCTTTATCATATTTTTCTTTAAACTCAGGTTCTGGAGTTTGATCGGAAATCATCACCTTGAGTTTAGTTGGTTTCCCCCGCACCACTGGAATTAATTTCGCCATTTTGTCAGCTTCCCCGTAGGGAATATTCAATACTCTGGCGACATCTTTCAAAACTGCTTTAGAGGTTAGACGGTTAAAAGTAATGATTTGGGCAACTCTATCTGCACCATATTTTTCAGTAACATATTCAATAACTTTATCCCGTTGTTCAATACAGAAATCCGTATCAATATCAGGCATGGATTTCCGTTCGGGGTTCAAAAAACGCTCAAATAGTAGCCCATGATGCACAGGGTCAATATTAGTAATTCGCATCGCATAAGCAACTAATGAACCAGCCGCCGAACCCCGACCTGGCCCGACAGGGATGTTATTATCTCTAGCAAATTTGATGTAGTCCCATACAACTAAAAAGTATTTGGAAAAACCCATCTGCTGAATCATTTTCAGTTCGTATTCCAATCTTTCTTTATAGACGGAATCAACTTCCTGGCGAGATTTGCGGTTTAATCGTTCTAAAAGTCCATTCCATGCAACATCTTCGGCGTAAGTGTCAGCAGTATGACCAGAGGGAATGGGGGGTGTAGGAATCTGAGGCTCACCCATAATATGGTAAGGCTCGACTTTATCAGCGACTTCTTCAGTAGTGGCTACAGCTTCAGCAATCACATCATCCGGTAAATGGTCACGAAATAGCTGCCGCATCTCATCACCAGATTTGAGATATTCTGTGCCGCTATAACGCATCCGCTTATCTTCAATAATTAACTTGCCAGTTTGAATACATAGCAAAGCATCATGGGCTTCAACGTCGAAACAAGAAATAAAATGTGAATCATTAGTAGCAATAATTTTAATGCCTAGCTCCCTAGCAATTTTTACTATTTCAACATTCACAATTCGGTCTTCTTGGGAGCCGTGGTCTTGAATTTCTAGATAATAATCATCACCAAATACATCTTTATACCACTGAGCAACTTTCCGGGCTGCATCTGGTCTATTACTGAGAATCGCTTGAGGAACTTCTCCACCCAAGCAAGCACTGGTGACAATCAGACCCTCATGGTATTGTTTTAGTAAATCTTTATTAATACAAGGACGTGAAAAAATTCCTTTGCCTTGAACACCTTGAAGATGAGAAATTGTGGTTAATTTTACTAAATTTTTGTAACCTTTGGTATTTTTAGCTAAAACTACTTGATGATATTTGGGGCGGCGTTCTTGCTTTTCGATATCGCCATTAATTACATACATTTCATTGCCGATAATCGGCTTAATATTTTGACTACGGCAGATTTTGATCAGTTCAACGGCTCCATACATGACACCATGATCGGTAAGAGCGATCGCTTTCATCCCCAGTGCGATCGCTTGATCAACCAGTTCTGGTAGCTGACTTGCCCCATCTAGTAGACTGTAGTCACTGTGAATATGTAAAGGCACAAAGGACATAAGCATCTCCAACCACAAGCCAAGATATCTTTAGGGGCCTACCTTGTGGTATACCCTTTCAAGCCGGATTTTGCAAAGCAACGGAATATTACATTAGCAGTTTTTACCTAAAATTAAAGCTGTTCTTTTTCCGAAATTGTCACTATCATCAGTGTTGTCTTAATAGTTACAGCAGTTCATCAGCATCTAACTAATGAGTGAAACAGAGAGTACTACTTCGCCTGAAACCAAAGCTAGCCCTTGGTGGCAGCGTATCCCTCTCACATTGCAAATTCTCATCGCCCTAGTAGCCGCAGTCAGCGTTGGAATTGCCCTTGGTGCGGGAAATCCTAATCCCAGCAATGCTACTTTAATCAACAATTTAGCAATTCCGGCTGAGTTGGTGCTAAAGGCTCTCCGCGCCCTAGCTACGCCTCTGATTTTGGTAGCGGTACTGCATACCTTAATGACTACCGATATCCCCGGTACAGCCGGACGGCGGCTGGCAGTACTACTTTTGACTAACACTACCGTAGCTATTTTAGTGGGACTTTTGGTAGCGAATGTGCTGCGTCCGGGAACGTGGGGCAATGTAGCTACCTCAACAACTACACAAATAACTACTCAGAGTCTTGACCCTTGGGGAATACTCAAGGATGCTGTCCCGGAAGCTGTCCTCAAGCCATTAGTTGATAATAATGTCATCCAACTGATTGTTATTGCCCTAAGTTTTGGCATCATCCTGCGGGGATTAAAATCTGAACAAATTGCCCAAGGAAAAAAAGGATACCAACCGATAGAAGATGTCATCGGGATTTTATTCGAAGCGGTAGTCGGTGTCCTCAACTGGGTAATTGCCTTAGTGCCTTTCGCCGTCTTTGGGATTGTTGCTAAAACAGTTGCGATGCAAGGATTTACACCGTTTAAATCTTTGGGTGCATTTATCCTAGCGGTGCTGCTAGCACTGGCATTGCAGGCGTGCTATTACCTCACTAGAGTAAAATTTGGTTCTTGGGTACCCCCGCTAAAATTCCTAGCTGGCGGATCTGATGCCTTTTTAACAGCTTTTTCAACTTCTTCTTCTGCGGCGGCAATGCCCATAACCTTTGAGGTTTTGCAAACAAAAGTTGGTTTAAGGGAATCTTCTGCTGCTTTGGGGGCATTAGTCGGGGCAAATTTTAATAATGATGGCACTGCCCTCTATGAAGCAATGTCTGCATTGTATATTTCCCAGCTAATTGGGCAACATCTGACTCTAGGACAGCAGTTAATTGTCATTCTGACCTCGATTTTTGCATCTGTAGGTGCGGCGAATATTCCCAATGCTGGACTGGTAACGATGACATTAGTGTTTACTTCTGTCGGCTTACCTACCCAGTACATTGCTTTGCTAGTTACCATCGACTGGTTTTTAGATCGCTGCCGCACCGCGATTAATGTTATGGGAGATATGACTGTCAGTGCTTTACTTGACGGCAAAAAGCCTCGTTCTTTAGACGAGGCTTAGTTTGAAGCTTTTCACGTAGCTAATGCTGTTGGGGCCCTTTGGCATCACATTCTTTAGCCCAACAGCGTTCTAGAAGTCGAAGCCGCCAGATCAATGCAAAGCGTTGGGGATTCAATACTAATTTAGTATCGTGACTAAATAAAGGCTGGTTCAGATACTGCCAAAGGGGAAATTTAATTTGGGTGTGTTTTGGAGTCATAAGAACAACAAATATTATAAAAGTTTAGCGGCCATAGTCGGCATTTTGTCTAGCAATTGCCTAATACTGTTTTTCTAGTTAAAGACTACACTGCGTTTTTGCAATTGTCCTGGTGGCAATTGCGGAATTTCACCAAGTGAATTTATGTTCTTTCCGCTTTAATACTGATATGGCACACACCATTTTTCTGAATCCATATGCTGTGAAATGGTGAGCTAGCCATTGCTAATGGTGTAGTTGAAGCTAGCCGCACCACTGATACCATTTCACTTAAAAAATGATACACATAGGTAAGCAGAGGAAGTGATTTGTATCAATAATTTCGAGAATTGGTATGACACTCGTTGACTGAGTTGATGTCAGTTTTAAAGTACCAATGGTACTACTGTTACAAACTTTATTTGGGGGATGTTAACTTACGAGCCACCTTTTGATATGACTGAAAGGCTTCCTTCAAAGAGGAAATATCCTTTTCAAAAATATTATCTTTTCCAAAAACCTTGGGGTATTCCTGATGTTTAAGTACATCGTTTACTGCATTCTCTAACTGCTCTATTGAGGCATTTATGTCAGTTTCTAATACATTTATATCAGCTTCTAATTTTGCTAATTTTTTCTTTATATCTAAGTAACTTTTGCCAATAGCGTTTCTTTTATCAGCAGGAGATAGGGGTACTTTTAAATCTCTAGCAATAAATACGATTGCGTTGATATAACCGGAGATTTTAGAGGTACTCTCTTGAAGAGCAACTTGCTTATCATTAATAAGTTTATTAAGGTGGGCTACCTGCACAGGATACATTGCCTTACTTTTGATTCTGTCATGTTGAATGGTTAAAACCTCTTTTTCTGCATCATCTAAATACCCTGATTTATTAGCCTTATCTGTGGCAATTTGTTTCCGAACCTTGTCCCGAACCTTGCCCTTAATCTTTCTCGTTTTCCAGTTCTTTATCTGACTGAATTTATGCTCACTACCTTCGATTTGCTCTGGATCGTTAATCTTTAGCACTGATTGCGGAAGAGAAACTATCTGTTCAAATGATCCAAGTTGGCCAGACAGTATGTGAATTAGCTTATTTAATTCTTTCACATCTAATGCTTTCAATTTACTCAAGTAATTAGCTTTTTGGCGTTCTGATCGATGTGTAGTCGAGCGTTTTTTGATATCTTTTATGAACTCTGGATTGTCTTTGATACTTGGAGTATGGCCCAGTTTACTGCGTTTTTCTTCTAGTTCCTGCTGACGTTGTTCGTCAATTTTACCCAATTCTTTATGGACCTCAATATTTGTGTTAAAAAGGTCTGCTCGAATTTCAGGAAAAGCAACACCTAAAATGTTGTATAGCTGACTAGGTAAAACTTTATCCTTCTTGATCATGGCCTTAATTTTTGACTCATATATTTCTGCTTTCTTTTTGCTTCTTTCAGGAGCGAGAACATCATCTTCATCTCTTGCATTGTATAAGTCGAATAATTCTCGGAGCGAAATTCCACCATATTTATCTGCTTTATGAATAAGAAACTGAATATCTTCTAGGTTACGTAAGGCTTTTTCTTCATCAAAGACTTGTTGCTTTTCCGGGTTAGTACCAGACTTATCTTTATAGGTAGCTGCCTTAAGTACTTTTTTTAAGTGTCCTGCATCCATATTCAATATGCGTTTTTTAGTGTCATCAGTAAGAAGTTTATTGGCATTAGGCAATCCAACGGGAAACGAACTTGAGTATTCACCTGTTTGATTCCTATTAACTTTAGCAATTCCATAATCATCATTATCAATTTTTTTTAAGTTACCTTGATCAAACATATATTGAGTATAGGAACCGTCTTTATATTGAAATAGCATATCTAATATTACGGCATCCTGAATTTGTTGCTCATCTATGTCCAGTTCCTTAACTTTTTTCTCAAAAGTAAGTTCTTGTTCAGCTTTTTCTACTTTTTCTTTAAAACCAAATTTCTCTTTGAGTTTATCTATTTCTTGATCCGAAATATTGTCTACTACAAATTTATTATTAAACTCTTTATCTACTAAGCCATACGCATAGGAACTATCTGATGCTATCAACATCTTGGTTCTTCCAGCTTCTCCTGATGCTAGAGTAGAAAGAAGATTATTCCGTTTTTTCTCCCTAGAATCTACCTGGCTCTCTTGCGGCATTGATGTAGCAAGCGGCATGTGTGTAAATCCCAATTCATGAGCTACTAAAGGGATAAATACAGCTCGTTTACGCTCTGGTTTTCGTTCATCATAATCTCTTTCACCGGGACCGCCAGGGTTTTCTACCTTGATTACATGAGTTACAGGATCGGTATCTAAACTCTTTACTTTTTTATAGGCATACACCGTCCCAAAAGACCCACTACCTAGCGGCATAATACCTACTTTTTTAAGAGCACCTTTATCAGTCAACTGCTCCAGTTGTTGATACTCTTTCAGAGTATCTTTATTTTTCAAAACTTTTAGGAACTCATTCATTCCTTTTGTTCGCCCAGGTTGAGATGAGATGATGTTCTGATCAGGTTCACTTGTCTGATTTGATTTTTTTCGTGGAGAAAGCTTTAAATATTTTGGTCTCGGATGTTCCTTCAACCACTCTTGCGGATCTATTTTTCCGACTTGATTAATAGCAGTTAGCTCTGGGTTAAAACTATCTTCTTTAGATTTTTTTCGTGGAGAAAGCTTTAAATATTTTGGTCTCGGATGTTCCTTCAACCACTCTTGCGGATCTATTTTTCCGACTTGATTAATAGCAGT